>NZ_JBFBCG010000062.1:0-44533 GCF_040683105.1 Streptomyces sp. NPDC051020
CGGAAACACATGATCAAGCAGAGGCCGCTCAGCTGTCAGGCGAACGACAAACCCCACCAAGAAATGATCTTGGTGGGGTTTAAAGCCAAGCTAAGAGGCCGCGCGCATAGGTGGGGTGGCGCCGCGCATCCAGTATGCGGACGCCCCTCCGTCTTGCGATGCGCCACATCCGACGCCGCGCGCCGATCCGTCAGGGATTACGGGACAACCCTTGGGGTCGCTCGTTCGGATCACGCTGGGCTCGCGGGGTTCGGCACGCACCTATGCGGCGCTGCCGTCGGCCTTCCCCAAGCTCTCGGCTTCGCTCGAGCAGGAGAGTCCCATTCGCTCCGCATGGGAGCTGACCGGGCCGGCGTTCGTCGTTTTCTCCGCACTATGCCCTCGCAAGCCGGACGGGGCCGGTTGTGGCGCCTGTCCGGCATGGCGCGTGGACGGTCCGGGGCGCGCGCGGAGATCATGCCCGTAACCCGGGCGCCATCCGTGTGACGTACGTCTTGGCCACCGCCTCTGGGCGTAACCCCTCCGCCCGACGTAAAATGAGTCCCTATACAAGGCTCCGCATAAGTAGCCGTTACTCGGCGGTTTCGATTCCTTTTCCGCCGGGCATGAGCCGTAGACACCGCAGGCAACGACGCCTGCTCTCTGCGGTCTCCCCGGGCGCCGATCCTCCGACTGCGACCCAAACCCCCGCCGCTCCGTGAGCGGTGTCCGCATGTTGGAACAGACTTTCCGCTTCTTGAGAAGCGCCCCATTATGTAACCTGCATGAAATTTCGCAGAGGGCCAACGTCGTCCCTCGGCACTGCATATGCCACGACGACGACGGGAGAGCCGATGCGTTCCGACGCCTGGTCGCCCATGGACGGTCGCCCCGCCCAGCAGGGGATGTACGACCCCCGCAACGAGCACGACGCCTGTGGCGTCGGGTTCGTGGCCACTCTGTCCGGTGTGGCCAGCCATGAGCTGGTCGAGCAGGCGCTTACCGTACTGCGCAACCTCGAACACCGCGGCGCCACCGGATCCGAGCCCGACTCGGGTGACGGCGCCGGAATCCTGCTCCAGGTGCCCGACGCCTTCCTCCGCGAAGAGGTCCCCTTCGACCTCCCGGAGGCTGGTGCCTACGCCGTCGGAATCGCCTTCCTGCCCGCGGACGACTCCACCGAGGCCGTCCAGAAGCTTGAGAAGATCGCTGTCGAGGAGGGCCTCAAGGTCCTCGGCTGGCGCGAGGTCCCGGTCACCCCCGATTTCCTCGGCAACGGCGCCCGCGCCACCATGCCCGAATTCCGGCAGCTCTTCGTTGCCGACGGTACGAGCGCCGGCATCGCGCTCGACCGCAAGGCCTTCGTGCTGCGCAAGCGCGCCGAGCGTGAGGCCGGGGTGTACTTCCCCTCGCTCTCCGCCCGCACGATCGTCTACAAGGGCATGCTCACCACCGGGCAGCTGGAGCCGTTCTTCCCGGACCTCTCCGACCGGCGCTTCGCCACCACGGTCGCGCTGGTCCACTCGCGTTTCTCCACGAACACCTTCCCGAGCTGGCCGCTCGCCCATCCGTACCGCTTCGTCGCGCACAACGGCGAGATCAACACGGTCAAGGGCAACCGCAACTGGATGAAGGCCCGCGAGTCTCAGCTGGCGTCGAGCCTCTTCGGAGCTGCGCAGCTTGACCGGATCTTCCCCGTCTGCACCCCGGACGCCTCCGACTCCGCCTCCTTCGACGAGGTCCTGGAGCTGCTCCACCTCGGCGGCCGCTCGCTGCCGCACTCGGTGCTGATGATGGTCCCCGAGGCGTGGGAGAACCACGACTCCATGGACCCGGCCCGCCGCGCCTTCTACCAGTACCACTCCACGATGATGGAGCCCTGGGACGGCCCGGCCTGCGTCACCTTCACCGACGGCACCCAGGTCGGCGCGGTCCTCGACCGCAACGGTCTGCGCCCGGGCCGGTACTGGGTCACCGACGACGGCCTCGTCGTCCTCTCCTCCGAGGTCGGGGTCCTGGACATCGACCCCGCGAAGGTGGTCCGCAAGGGCCGCCTGCAGCCCGGCAAGATGTTCCTCGTCGACACCGCCGAGGGTCGCATCATCGAGGACGACGAGATCAAGGCGGGCCTCGCCGCCGAGCAGCCGTACCAGGAGTGGTTGGAGACCGGCGAGATCGAGCTCGAGGATCTCCCCGAGCGCGAGCACATCGTGCACACGCACGCCTCCGTCACCCGCCGCCAGCAGACCTTCGGCTACACCGAGGAAGAGCTCCGCGTCATCCTCGCGCCGATGGCCCGCACCGCCGGCGAGCCGCTCGGCTCCATGGGTACGGACTCGCCGATCGCCGCCCTGTCCGAGCGCCCCCGGCTGCTCTTCGACTACTTCGCCCAGCTGTTCGCGCAGGTCACCAACCCGCCGCTGGACGCCATCCGCGAGGAGCTCGTCACCTCGCTGCGCTCCACGCTCGGCCCGCAGGGCAACCTGCTGGAGCCGACCGCCGCGTCGTGCCGCAGCGTCACGCTGCCGTTCCCGGTGATCGACAACGACGAGCTGGCCAAGCTGATACACATCAATGCCGATGGCGACATGCCGGGCATGAAGGCCGCCACGCTCTCCGGTCTCTACCGGGTCAGCGGCAGCGGTGAGGCCCTCGCCGCGCGGATCGAGCAGATCTGTACCGAGGTCGACGCCGCCATAGAGAACGGCGCCCGCCTGATCGTCCTGTCCGACCGGCACTCCGACGCCGAGCACGCACCGATCCCGTCGCTGCTGCTCACCTCGGCCGTCCACCACCACCTCATCCGCACCAAGCAGCGCACCCAGGTGGGTCTGCTGGTCGAGGCCGGGGACGTCCGCGAGGTCCACCACGTCGCGCTGCTGATCGGTTACGGCGCCGCCGCGGTCAACCCGTACCTGGCGATGGAGTCCGTCGAGGACCTGGTCCGGGCCGGCACGTTCATCGAGGGCATCGAGCCCGGGAAGGCCATTCGGAACCTGATCTACGCGCTCGGCAAGGGCGTCCTGAAGGTCATGTCCAAGATGGGCATCTCCACCGTCGCCTCCTACCGCGGCGCCCAGGTCTTCGAGGCCGTCGGCCTGGACGAGGCCTTCGTCACGAAGTACTTCAACGGCACCGCCACCAAGATCGGCGGCGCCGGACTCGACGTCGTCGCCGAGGAGGTCGCCGCCCGGCACGCCAAGGCGTACCCCGCCTCCGGCATCTCCGCCTCGCACCGCGCTCTGGAGATCGGCGGCGAGTACCAGTGGCGCCGCGAGGGCGAGCCGCACCTCTTCGACCCGGAGACGGTCTTCCGCCTCCAGCACGCCACACGCAACAAGCGGTACGACATCTTCAAGAAGTACACGGACCGGGTGAACGAGCAGTCCGAGCGCCTCATGACGCTCCGCGGCCTGTTCGCCCTCAAGACGCATGAGAACGGAACGTCGGACCGCGAGGCGATCTCCATCGACGAGGTCGAGTCCGTCTCCGACATCGTCAAGCGGTTCTCGACCGGCGCCATGTCGTACGGCTCGATCTCCCGCGAGGCGCACGAGACCCTCGCCATCGCCATGAACCAGCTGGGCGGCAAGTCCAACACCGGTGAGGGCGGCGAGGACGCCGACCGGCTGTACGACCCGGCGCGCCGCTCGTCCATCAAGCAGGTCGCCTCCGGCCGCTTCGGTGTGACCAGCGAGTACCTGGTCAACGCGGACGACATCCAGATCAAGATGGCGCAGGGGGCCAAGCCCGGCGAGGGCGGCCAGCTGCCCGGCCACAAGGTCTACCCGTGGGTCGCCAAGACCCGGCACTCCACCCCGGGTGTCGGTCTGATCTCCCCGCCGCCGCACCACGACATCTACTCCATCGAGGACCTGGCTCAGCTGATCCACGACCTCAAGAACGCCAACCCGGCGGCCCGCATCCACGTGAAGCTGGTCTCCGAGGCCGGCGTCGGCACAGTCGCCGCGGGTGTCTCCAAGGCGCACGCGGACGTCGTCCTGATCTCCGGCCACGACGGCGGAACAGGCGCCTCCCCGCTCACCTCGCTGAAGCACGCGGGCGGCCCCTGGGAGCTCGGCCTCGCCGAGACGCAGCAGACCCTGCTGCTCAATGGCCTGCGCGACCGCATCGTCGTGCAGACCGACGGCCAGCTGAAGACCGGCCGCGACGTCATCATCGCCGCGCTGCTGGGCGCCGAGGAGTTCGGTTTCGCGACCGCGCCGCTCGTCGTCTCCGGCTGCGTCATGATGCGTGTCTGCCACCTCGACACCTGTCCGGTCGGCATCGCCACCCAGAACCCGGTCCTGCGCGACCGGTTCTCCGGCAAGGCCGAATACGTCGTCAACTTCTTCGAGTTCATCGCCCAGGAAGTCCGCGAGCTCCTCGCCGAACTCGGCTTCCGCACGATCGAAGAGGCCGTCGGCCACGCCGAACTGCTGGACACCGACCGCGCGATCACGCACTGGAAGGCGCAGGGCCTCGACCTGGAGCCCCTGTTCTACGTCCCGGAGCTGCCCGAGGGCGCGGTCCGCCACCAGCTGATCGAGCAGGACCACGGTCTCGACAAGGCCCTCGACAACGAGCTGATCAAGCTCGCTGCCGACGCCCTGAACGCGGACAGTGCCGAGGCCGCCCAGCCGGTCCGGGCCCAGATCGCGATCCGGAACATCAACCGGACCGTCGGTACGATGCTCGGCCACGAGGTGACGAAGAAGTTCGGCGGCGCGGGTCTGCCGCAGGACACCATCGACATCACCTTCACCGGCTCCGCCGGCCAGTCGTTCGGCGCGTTCGTGCCGAGCGGTGTGACGCTGCGACTGGAGGGCGACGCCAACGACTACGTAGGCAAGGGCCTCTCCGGCGGCCGAGTCATCGTCCGCCCGGACCGCGGCGCCGAGCACCTCGCCGAGTACTCCACCATCGCGGGCAACACCATCGCCTACGGCGCGACCGGCGGCGAGCTGTTCCTGCGCGGCCGCACCGGCGAGCGGTTCTGCGTCCGCAACTCCGGCGCGACGGTCGTCTCCGAAGGCGTGGGCGACCACGGCTGCGAGTACATGACCGGCGGTCACGCCGTCGTCCTCGGCGAGACCGGACGCAACTTCGCCGCCGGTATGTCGGGTGGTGTCGCGTACGTCATCGACCTGGACCGCGACAACGTCAACGTCGGTAACCTCGGCGCGATCGAGGCGCTCTCCGACGGCGACAAGCAGTGGCTGCACGACGTCGTGCGCCGTCACCGGGAGGAGACCGGGTCCACGGTCGCCGAGAAGCTGCTTGCCGAGTGGGACAGCGCCGACGGCGGTGTCTCCCGCTTCAGCAAGATCATCCCGTCCACCTACAAGGCAGTGCTCGCCGCCAAGGAAGCCGCTGAGCTCGCCGGTCTCTCCGAGCAGGAGACCACCGAGAAGATGATGGAGGCGGCGACCCATGGCTGACCCCAAGGGCTTCCTGACCACCGGGCGCGAGGTCGCCAAGACCCGCCCCGCGGGCGAGCGCGTCAAGGACTGGAACGAGGTCTACGTTCGGGGCTCGCTGCTCCCGATCATCAGCAAGCAGGCCGGCCGCTGCATGGACTGCGGCATCCCGTTCTGCCACAACGGCTGCCCGCTGGGGAACCTCATCCCCGAGTGGAACGACTACGCCTACCGCGAGGACTGGTCGGCCGCGTCCGAGCGCCTGCACGCCACGAACAACTTCCCGGAGTTCACCGGGCGGCTGTGCCCGGCTCCCTGTGAGTCGGCGTGCGTGCTCGGCATCAACCAGCCGGCCGTCACCATCAAGAACGTCGAAGTCTCGATCATCGACAAGGCGTGGGGCAGCGGCGACGTCATCCCGCAGCCGCCCGAGCGCCTCTCCGGCAAGACGGTCGCGGTCATCGGCTCGGGTCCGGCGGGTCTCGCCGCCGCCCAGCAGCTGACCCGGGCCGGCCACACGGTCGCCGTCTACGAGCGCGCGGACCGCATCGGAGGCCTTCTCCGGTACGGCATCCCCGAGTTCAAGATGGAGAAGTCGCACATCAACCGCCGCATCGAGCAGATGCGCGCGGAAGGCACCAAGTTCCGTACGGAGGTGGAGATCGGCAAGGACATCGACGCCGCCAAGCTCCGACGCCGCCACGACGCGGTCGTCATCGCCGCCGGTGCCACCGTCTCCCGCGACCTGCCCGTCCCGGGCCGTGAGCTGAACGGCGTGCACTTCGCGATGGAGTACCTGCCGCTCGCCAACAAGGTGCAGGAGGGCGACCTGACAGTCTCCCCGATCAGCGCCGAGGGCAAGCACGTGGTCGTCATCGGCGGCGGCGACACCGGCGCCGACTGCGTCGGCACCGCCCACCGGCAGGGCGCGGCCTCCGTCACCCAGCTGGAGATCATGCCGAAGCCGGGCGAGGAGCGGAACGCCAACCAGCCCTGGCCGACCTTCCCGATGCTGTACAAGGTCACCTCGGCGCACGAGGAGGGCGGCGAGCGGGTCTACTCCGTCTCCACCACCCACTTCGAGGGCGACGAGGACGGCAACGTCCAGGCACTGCACCTCGTCGAGGTGGAGTTCAAGGACGGCAAGCTGGAGCAGAAGCCCGGCACGGAGCGGCGGATCCCCGCGCAGCTGGTCACCCTGGCCATGGGCTTCACCGGCACCGACCAGTCCAACGGTCTGGTCCAGCAGTTCAGCCTGGAGCTCGACGGACGCGGCAACGTCGCGCGCGACGGCGACTACGCCACCAATGTCGACGGTGTGTTCGTCGCCGGTGACGCGGGCCGCGGCCAGTCCCTCATCGTGTGGGCCATCGCCGAGGGCCGCTCCGCGGCCCGTGGCGTGGACCGCTTCCTGACCGGGGCCAGCGCACTGCCGGCCCCGATCCGCCCGACAGACCGTTCCCTGATGGTCTGAGCACCACCAGGAGTACGCATCACCACAACAGACGTCCCGTACAAAGGCGTACGGAACTGAACGCGGCGCCTGCCCGTCCCCGACCGGACGATCTCGGCAGGCGCCGTGGCGCGTCCGGGCCAGGGGCGCCGGCCAGGGCCGGACAGGCGGAACGCTCACGCCACGGCGCCGCCGGTCAGCTGCGAGGTCTGCAGAACGACCAGGGCGACCAGTACCACGAAGACCACCCCGCACGCGGCGATCTGCACGGCGGTACGGCGCTTCGCCGGGGCGTACGCGAGAGCGGCCATGACGATGCCGCCCGTCAGCAGCCCGCCCAGGTGCCCCTGCCACGAGGTGAACCACGCGGATATCAGCATCCAGATCAGGAACTGGGCCATGAACCGGTTGACCGCCTGCATGTCCCGGCCGAGGCGCCGGTTGATGACCCAGAACGCTGCCGCCAGACCGAAGATCGCCCCCGAGGCGCCCACCGTGAGGGCGTCCGGCGCGACCAGGTACACCAGCACCGAGCCGCCCAGCGCGGACAGAAGGTACAGCGCGAGATACCGGCCCCGGCCCAGCTGCTCCTCGACGACCCGGCCCAGGTTCCACAGCCCGTACATGTTGAAGAGGATGTGCAGCACCCCGAACGGCAGCGCGCCGAACAACGCCGAGCCCGGCGGGAGATGAAGGAACGCTCCGGTCAGCAGCCGGTACCACTCGCCGTCCACCACACCGATCGCGTGGAACCCGGGGAAGTCCCCGCTCTCGTACATGTACTGGCCGCCGTGGGGTCCGACCAGACCCGCGCCGAGCATCCCGAACCGGTCGACGATCCCGGGGCGAACCAACTCGCCCAGATACGCCACGATGTTCAGGCCCATCAGTACGAACGTCACCACGGGCACCGCCGTCCTCGACACCGCACCGCCGAAGACCGTGCGCGCCTGCCGGATCGACCGCTGCCCCTCCTTCACGCACTCCACGCAGTGGTGGCCGACCGCGGCCTCACGCATGCAGTCCGGGCAGATGTAGCGGTCGCAGCGGGTGCAGCGCACATACGTCTCGTACGACGGATGGCGGTAGCAGGTGGTGGCAGCGGCCTCCATGGCCGGCTCCTTCACGGGGGGACGGTGGCGGGCGGCCGGTGGGGGTCGGCGGCGCTCAACATAGCGAACGAGGGCCGCGCGGACGCGGCCGGGTCCGGGCACGGACCAGGGCGGGAAGGGCCGGGGGCGTCCACAACGCCGCAGCCGGTCCACCACGGTGACGTAACCTCGTAAGACCGACCGGCAATGGGGGGGCGGCGTCACGGGGCTGGGGCACGCACCTCGCGGCGTTGTCGTCCCTCACCAGGGCTCCGCCATGGCTCAGTCCTCCGCCTTGCGATGCACGCACCCCAGCCCCGCTCCTTCACCCACCCCCCATTGCCGGTCGGTCCAACTCCCCTCTCAGGAACGGAGCCCCGTATGGCCGGCATCAGTCTCCGCAAGGTCGAGGAGACCGCGCCCGCGCTCGTCAGCCTCTACAGGAGCGCCGGGGTCTCCCTGCAGAAGCACCGGCTCAGTGGCGAGCGCGCGGCCGTCTATCTCGTGCTCGACTACTCCGGCTCCATGAAGGAGTACTACAAGGACGGCAGCGTCCAGGCCCTCGCCGACCGGGTGCTCGGCCTGTCGGCGCACCTCGACGACGACGGCCGCGTCCCCGTCGTCTTCTTCTCCACGGACATCGACGCCGTCACCGACATAGCCCTCGACAACCACGTCGGGCGCGTCGACCACATCGTCGCCGGACTCGGACACATGGGGAAGACCAGCTACCACCTGGCCATGGACGCGGTCATCGACCACTACCTCGACAGCGGCTCGACCGCGCCCGCGCTCGTCGTCTTCCAGACCGACGGTGGCCCGATCAACAAGCTCGCGGCGGAGCGCTATCTCTGCAAGGCGGCGAAGCTGCCGATGTTCTGGCAGTTCATCGGCTTCGGCAACAAGCGAAGCTCGCAGTTCAACTTCCTGCACAAGCTCGACGAACTGGCCGTGCCCGCCAAGCGCCCCGTCGACAACGCCGGCTTCTTCCACGCCGGACTCGATCCGCAGCAGGTTCCGGACTCCGAGCTGTACGACCGGCTCGTCGCCGAATTCCCCAGCTGGCTGACCGCGGCCCGGGCGCAGGGGATCGTCACGTGATGCCACGGGTGCTGAGGGCGGCCGACCGCACGGCCGCGCCCTGGAAGAACGGTGGGGGAGTCACCCGGGAGATCGCTGCTTCCCCCGAGGGCGCACCGCTGGCCGACTTCGACTGGCGGGTCAGCCTCGCCGATGTGACCGCGGACGGGCCGTTCTCCTCGTTTCCCGGGGTCGACCGCACGCTGACCGTGGTCGAGGGCGCCGGGATGGACCTCATGGTGGGCGGCGAGCACCACATCGTCGACGAGCAGTACTGGCCCCACGACTTCCCCGGGGACCTGGAGACGGACGGGCAGCTCCTCGGCGGCCCCGTCGTGAACCTCAATGTGATGTACCGCAGAGAACGTACGGCGGCGGAGGTCGCGGTCGTACGCGGCACCGTCCGGCTGCAAGCGCCGGAGGGCGGCACGGTCCTGGCCGTCGCAGTGGAGGACGGTGCGGCGCTCGAAGGCCAGGACATCGAACTCGACTGCTATGACGCGGTGTTGATGGAAGGTGCGGTACCCTTGGTGCTCCGCACCCACGGGTGGGCGCTGGTGATCACCCTGTCACCGGCCGGCGGCTGCCACGATGACGGCCAAAGATCTCGTACAGCACACCACGATCATGGCGGTACGGCATCCGAACCGGTGACGCCCTGGAAATCCGGACAGAAGATGTCGGGATTCAACGGTTCGATGGAACCATGACATCGAGTTCATGGGCAGCGTTCCAGGTGGCGGAGCCGGGCTTCGCCGAGACCGTTCAGGCCCGCTTCGAGCAGCACAAGCACCACATCCTGGCCACCCTCCGCAAGGACGGTTCACCACGCGTGACCGGACTGGAAGTGAACTTCTGCTTCGGTGAGCTGTGGCTCGGCATGATGCCGAACTCGCGCAAGGCGCTGGACCTGCGGCGCGATCCGCGGTTCGCGATGCACGCGAATCCGGGACCGGACGACGCGATGGAGTATGCCGACGTCCGGGTCTGCGGCCACGCGGTGGAGGAGACCGACCCCGACGTCCTGGCCCGCTTCATCGGGGAGGTGAAGCCGCCGGAGCCGTTCCATCTCTTCCGCACGGAGCTGACGGAGGTCGTCAGCACGGGGCTGGAGAACGAGGACCTGGTCGTCCGGGTCTGGCGCCCGGGCGAGCCGCTGCGCACGATCCACCGCGCAGCGGACGACGGCAGCCCGCGTGAGACCACCTGACGCCCGAACAGGTGCCTGCCGGGCTCGGCAGGCACCTCCCCTCGGCCCGGCGACCGAGGACGGAACGACCGCCGGACGCCCCGGCCCCTCAGCCGCCCGCCACCACCCGCTCCCGGCACGCCGCCGGCGCTCCCCAGGCATCCCGCAACGGCCTCGCCTTCCGCAGCCACAGCGACAGGTCCAGCTCCTCCGTATATCCCACCGCCCCATGCAACTGCAGCGCCGCCCTCGCCGCCGCATGGGCCGCCTCGCCCGCCGTGACCTTCGCCGCCGCCACATCCGCCCCGGCGTGCGGCGCCTTCTCGGCGAGCGCCAGCGCCGCCCCGAACAGCAGTGGGCGGGCGAACTCCAGGCCGGTCAACGTGTCCGCCAGCCGGTGCTTGACCGCCTGGAACGATCCGATCGCCACCCCGAACTGCGTGCGCTGCTTCACGTACTCGACCGTCGCCCGCAGCAGCGCCTCTCCCGCCCCCAGCGCCTGCGCCGCCGTCGCGAACGCCGCCCAGTCCGCCGCCGCGGCGGCGGCCTCCACCACCCGCGGCCCAGAGGCGAGCAGCTGCCCGCCCGGTTCGACATGGAAGAGCCGCCGCGCCGGGTCGGACGACACGCGCAGCGGGCCGTGCCCGCCGGCCAGCCGCAGCTCGTCCCCCGACACCGCGAACACCGCGTCCACCGCATCCGCGTCCAGCGCGAACACCCCGTCGCCCAGGCTCAGCGTCGCCGCCGCCCCGGACGCCAGCCGGGGCAGCCACTCCTTCGCCGCCGGACCCCCCACCCGGCTCAACAGCACCGCCGCCGCCACCGTTTCCACCACCGGCCCCGGCATCACATGCCGCCCCAACTCCACGAAGGCCACTGCGAGTTCCACCGGCAGAGGGCCGACCCCCTCGTACGCCTCCGGTACCGCCAGCGCGAACACTCCCGCCTCCGCGAGCCGCGCCCACAGCGCCCGCCCCGGCCCGTGGTCCCCGGCCCCCCATGCCCGTACCACCGCGGGCGTGCCGGCCGCCGTCAGCATCGCGTCCAGCGAGCGGGCGAACTCCCGCTGCTCGTCGTCGAGGAGGAATCTCATCAGCGCCGTCCCTTCGGCAGGCCGAGCAGCCGCTCGGCGATGATGTCCCGCTGGATCTCGTTCGTACCGGCGTAGAGGGGACCCGCGAGGGAGAAGACGTACCCCTGCGCCCATTCCCCGTCGGCGAGTTCGCCGTCCGCGCCCAGCAGGTCGAGCGCCGTCTCGTGCAGCGTGATGTCGTACTCCGACCAGAACACCTTGTTCAGACTCGACTCGGCGCCGATGTCCGCGCCCGCCGCGAACCGCGACGCGTTGGCGTAGGTGAACAGCTGGTACGCGCGCGCCCCGATCACCGCATCCGCGACCCGGTCCCGCACCGCCGTGTCCGACGGGTCCCCGTGCCTGCGCCACAGCTCCGCCAGCCGGTCCGCCGCGGCGAGGAAGCGACCGGGGGAGCGCAGCGTCAGCCCGCGCTCGTTGCCCGTCGTCGACATGGCGATGCGCCAGCCCTGCCCCGGCTCCCCGATGACGTCCTCGTCCGGTACGAACACCTCGTCCAGGAAGAGTTCGGCGAAGGCCGGCTTGCCGTCGAGCCGTCCGATCGGCCGGACCGAGACGCCCGCTGCCGACAGGTCGAACATCACGTAGGTCAGCCCGTGGTGCGGCTTCGTCGCCTCCGGATCCGTACGGAAGATCCCGAACGCCCGGTCCGCGAACGCCGCCCGCGACGACCAGGTCTTCTGCCCCGACAGCAGCCAGCCGCCGTCCGTCCGCACCGCTCGCGAGCGCAGGGACGCCAGGTCCGAGCCCGACTCCGGTTCGGACCAGGCCTGAGCCCAGATCACCTCGCCGCTCGCCATCGACGGCAGGATCCTGGCCCGCTGTTCGTCCGTGGCGTGGTCGAAGAGTGTCGGAGCGAGGAGGCTGATGCCGTTCTGCGAGACCCGGCCGGGGCCGCCCGCCGCGTAGTACTCCTCCTCGAAGATCAGCCACGTGACGATGTCGACGCCCCGGCCGCCGTACTCGGACGGCCAGGAGACGACCGACCAGCGGTCCGCATGCAGCCGTGCCTCCCACTCCCGGTGCGCGGCGAAGCCCTCCGCGGTCTCCAGGGACGGCAGGGGCTCGGCGGGCACATGGGCACGGAGCCACTGCCGGGCCTCGGTCCGGAACGCTTCCTGACCTGCGGTGAAGGCCAGATCCATCAGACGCCCGCCTTCCTCGGCGCCGCGTTCGGAGGGGTGCGGCGACGGGGGCCGCTCGGCGTGACGTACGCGGCCGGGCCCCGGTGCTCGTGCAGCACGGGTTCTGCTCCGGCGGGACCGGCCCCGTCGGCTGCGGCGGTCGGGTCATGGACAGGGGGCATCGGCTCATCCTTCCCTAACAAGTGTTTGGTAGGTTAACGTACGGACGTCAGGACCGTCGAGGAACCGGGGACCGAGGAGGCGCGGGCGTGAGCGCACCGCAGTACATACCGGGACACGGACTGCTGACCGGCCGCACCGCGGTCATCACCGCGGCCGCCGGCGCCGGTATCGGCGGCGCCACCGCACGTAAATTCCTGGAGGAAGGCGCTCGCGTCACCCTCGGCGACGCCCATGCCCGCCGTCTCAAGGAGACCGAACAGACGCTCGCCGACGAGTTCGGCGCCGAACGCGTCACCTCGCTGCCCTGCGACGTCACCGACGAGGCCCAGGTCCAGGCCCTCTTCGCCCACGCCGAACAGGCCCACAGCGGTCTCGACATCGTCGTCAACAACGCCGGGCTCGGCGGTACCGCCGAGCTCACCGAGATGACCGACGCACAGTGGTCCACGGTCCTCGACGTCACCCTGAACGGCACCTTCCGCTGCACCCGCGCCGCCCTGCGCTCCCTCCGGGCCGCGGGCCGCGGCGGCGTCGTCGTCAACAACGCCTCCGTCATCGGCTGGCGCGCCCAGAGCGGCCAGGCCCACTACGCCGCGGCGAAGGCGGGCGTCATGGCGCTCACCCGGTGCGCCGCCGTGGAGGCCGCCGCGTACGGCGTACGGGTCAACGCCGTCGCCCCCAGCCTGGCCATGCACCCGCACCTGGTGAAGGTCACCTCCGCCGAACTCCTCGACGAACTGACCCGCAAGGAGGCGTTCGGCCGGTACGCCGAACCCTGGGAGGTCGCCAATGTCATCGTCTTCCTGGCCAGCGGCTACTCCTCGTACATGACGGGCGAAGTCGTCCCGGTCAGCAGCCAACATGCCTGACCGGGCAGCCGCCGACGCGTCCGCGGGGGCATCCCACGGGCGGAGAATGGGCGGGTGCCTACCAAGAAGAAGCCCCAGGTGACCCCCTCGCCCGAGCGGCGCCGCGAACTCCTCGACACCGCCGCCGAGGTCTTTGCCGCGCAGGGATACAACGCCACCACAGTCCGCAAGATCGCGGACGAGGCCGGGATGCTCGCGGGCAGCCTCTACTACCACTTCGATTCCAAGGAATCGATGGTCGACGAGATCCTCTCCACCTTCCTCACCGAACTCTGGGAGGGGTACGACGCGGTGCTCGCCGCCGGACTCGGCCCCCGCGAGACCATCGAGGCGCTCGTCACCGAGTCCTTCCGGGAGATCGACCGGCACCGCGCCGCCGTCGCCATCTACCAGAAGGAGTCCAGACACCTCGCCACCCAGCCGCGCTTCGCCTATCTCATCGACTCGCAGCAGAAGTTCGAGAAGGCATGGCTCGGCACGCTGGAACGCGGCGTCGCCGCCGAGGTCTTCCGCGCCGACCTCGACATCCGGCTCACCTACCGGTTCGTCCGCGACACCGTCTGGGTAGCGGCCTCCTGGTACCGGCCGGGCGGACAGCACAGCCCCGAGGAAATCGCCCGCCAGTACCTCTCGATGGTGCTGGACGGCATCGCTCTGCGTACGTAACCCACACCCACGGACCTCTCAAGGAGCGGCAGTCATGGCCGAGGCCTACATCGTCGAAGCGGTACGCACCCCGGTCGGCCGACGCGGGGGAGGGCTCGGGGCCGTCCACCCCGCCGACCTCGGCGCCCATGTGCTGAGGGCCCTCGTCGAGCGCACCGGCATCGACCCGGCGGCCGTCGAGGACGTCATCTTCGGCTGCCTCGACACCGTCGGACCGCAGGCCGGCGACATCGCCCGGACCTGCTGGCTGGCGGCGGGACTGCCCGAGGAGGTCCCCGGCGTCACCGTCGACCGGCAGTGCGGCTCCTCGCAGCAGGCCGTCCACTTCGCCGCCCAGGGCGTCCTCTCCGGCACCCAGGACCTGGTCGTCGCGGGCGGCACCCAGAACATGACGCAGATCCCGATCGCCTTCGCCTCCCGCCGGGCCGCCGAACCCCTCGGCCTCACCGAAGGTCCGTACGCGGGCAGCGAGGGCTGGCGCGCCCGGTACGGCGACCAGCCGGTCGACCAGTTCCACGGCGCCCAGCTGATCGCCGAGAGGTGGGGCATCAGCCGCCGGGACATGGAGGAGTTCGCGCTCCGCTCCCACCGGAGGGCGATCCGCGCCATCGACGAGGGCCGCTTCGCCCGCGAGACCGTCGCGTACGGGGACGTCACCGTCGACGAGGGGCCGCGCCGCGACACCACGCTGGAGAAGATGGCCGCGCTGAAGCCGGTCGTGGACAGCGGCACGATCACCGCCGCCTGCTCCTCCCAGGTGTCCGACGGGGCCGCCGCGATGCTCATCGCCTCCGAACGCGCCGTCGCCGGACACGGCCTCACCCCGCGCGCCCGCATCCACCACCTCTCGGTGCGCGGCGAGGACCCGATCCGGATGCTGTCGGCGCCCATCCCGGCCACCGTGTACGCACTGAAGAAGACCGGCATGACCATCGACGACATCGACCTGGTCGAGATCAACGAGGCGTTCGCGCCGGTCGTGCTGGCCTGGCTGAAGGAGACCGGTGCCGACCCGGACCGGGTCAACGTCAACGGCGGAGCGATCGCACTCGGGCACCCGCTCGGCGCCACCGGCACCAGGCTGATGACGACGCTGCTGCACGAACTGGAACGCACGGGCGGCCGCTACGGCCTGCAGACCATGTGCGAGGGCGGCGGCCAGGCGAACGTGACGATCATCGAACGGCTGTGAACCGGTTGCCGTCAAGGCCTCCGCGGGAGTCCGCCGACCCGCGGCGTGGCAAGATCCGCCGCTGGTCGGCAGAACGTGCTACGGTGGTCCGGTTGCAGTTTTGGTACCCATGAACTTTATGTGCGCCTGACGGAAATGCTTCCTCAGGCGCATTATTGTTTTCCGGCTTTCTCCGGATGGGGCTCAATGCGGCGACTTGGAATTCGTAAAGTGCGGATTTCCGGCACTGCACCTCTTGAGGAGAATGACATGGCTACTGGAACCGTGAAGTGGTTCAACTCGGAAAAGGGCTTCGGCTTCATCGAGCAGGACGGCGGCGGCGCCGACGTCTTCGCCCACTACTCCAACATCGCCACCTCGGGCTTCCGTGAGCTCCAGGAGGGCCAGAAGGTCTCCTTCGACGTCACGCAGGGCCAGAAGGGCCCGCAGGCGGAGAACATCGTCCCGGCCTAATTGCCGCGACGCGTACCTCGCAGCCGGGGCCCGCACCGTGAAGGTGCGGGCCCCGGCTTGTGCTGTCCCGGGGAAGTGCGCCGAGAGTCCCGCGCGTACGCACATACGACCGGAATTCTCGAACATTCACCGAGAATTCACGAGCCGGTACGCGCGCTCCGTAGAGTCCCCAGCAGTCCCCAGTAGTTCCCAGGAATCCCCAGGAGGGCAATTCCGTATGACCCGCTCCGAACGCCAGGACCGACCCGCCCGCACCCGCCCGTCGAGGGGGCGCGGCACGGCCCAGGCACAGGCAACCGCTAAGGGTTCCGGCAAGGGATCCGGCAAGGCGTCGCCCCGTCGCAGGGCCACGCCGCCGCAGGGCGAATTCGCCCTGCCCGAAACCATGACCCCCGCACTGCCCGCCGTCGAGGCGTTCGCCGAGCTGGACATGCCCGCCGCCCTGCTGAAAACCCTTGCCGCGCAGGGCGTCACCGATCCGTTCCCGATCCAGGGCGCCACCCTGCCGAACTCGCTCGCAGGCCGGGACATCCTCGGCCGCGGCCGCACCGGCTCCGGCAAGACCCTGGCCTTCGGCCTCGCGCTGCTCGCCCGCACCGCCGGACGCCGCGCCGAGCCGCGCGCCCCGCTGGCACTCGTCCTCGTCCCGACCCGCGAACTCGCCCAGCAGGTGACCGACGCACTCACGCCGTACGCGACATCCGTGAACCTGCGGCTCGCCACCGTCGTCGGCGGCATGTCGATCGGCAAGCAGGCCGGCACGCTGCGCCGTGGCGCCGAGGTGCTCGTCGCCACGCCGGGCCGGCTGAAGGACCTCATCGAGCGCGGCGATGCCCGACTCGACCAGGTGTCCATCACCGTTCTCGACGAGGCCGACCAGATGGCCGACATGGGCTTCATGCCCCAGGTCGTCGGACTGCTCAAGCAGGTCGAGCCGGACGGTCAGCGGATGCTGTTCTCCGCGACCCTGGACAAGAACATCGACCGGCTGGTCAAGATGTTCCTGACCGACCCGGTCGTGCACTCGGTCGACCCCTCCGCGGGCGCCGTCACCACCATGGAGCACCACGTGCTGCATGTGGCCGACGAGACCGACAAGAAGGCGATCGCCACCAGGATCGCGGCCCGCGACGGCCGCGTGATCATGTTCGTGGACACCAAGCGTGCCGCCGACCGTTTCGCCAAGCGGCTGCTGGCCAGCGGTGTCCGGGCTGCCGCACTGCACGGCGGACGCTCCCAGCCGCAGCGCAACCGGACGCTCGACCAGTTCAAGAACGGTCAGGTCACCGCGCTCGTCGCGACGAACGTGGCCGCCCGCGGCATCCACGTCGACGACCTCGACCTGGTCGTGAACGTGGACCCGCCGACGGACCACAAGGACTATCTCCACCGCGGCGGTCGCACGGCGCGCGCCGGGGAATCGGGCAGCGTCGTCACACTGGTGCTGCCGGAGGAGAAGCGGGAGATGAACCGGCTGATGGCCGACGCGGGCATCGCGCCGCGAACCACCCGGATCAAGTCCAGCGACGAGGAACTCAGCCGGATCACCGGGGCGCGCGAACCGTCCGGCATCGCGGTCGTCATCGAGGTCCCCCAGCCGACCCAGCCGAAGCCGCGCACACGGTCGGGCGGGGCCGGTGGAACCGGAGGGGGTGCGCCGTTGCGTTCCGGCACCCGAGGCCGGGGCCGACGCGGTGGGTCCGGCGCCGGAAGCGGAGCCGGGACCGGGGCCCCGCAGGGTGGCGGCGCGGCACGGGCCGGCGGCGCGGGCCGTGGCAACGGTTCGGGCGCGGCTCCGGGGCGCGCGGGAGGCTCCGGGCGAAGCAATGGCAGCGCGGCCGCGCGGGGTCGCAGGGCGGCATAGCAGCGTACGAGGTGCGGTGACCGGTCGACCTGGTCACCGCACCGGTGCTCTGCCCCGGACCCCGGTCCGGGGGTGCCGGACAGGCTGGATCCATCCGCCCGTCCGGCTCTTTCGTCCCGCACCATGGAGCGGCCCCCGGACGGACCCGGGCATCCCGCCCCCGCCCCTACACCCGAGGCAGCCCCTTCAGTACCTCCCGCGCCTCCTCCATCACCCGTTCCACCAGCTCCGCGGAGCTCGGCACGTCCTCGATCAGGCCCGCCACCTGACCCGACGCCATCACACCCAGATCCGTCCGGCCGTCGACCATCGACGCCTTCAGCAGCATCGGCGTGTTCGCCGCCAGCAGCACCTGGCTCCACGACAGGTCCCTGCCGTGCTTCAGCGCCATGCCGTCGCGCACCATCCGGGACCAGCTCAGCCCCGAGATCCGTCTGAAGCCCGCCGCCCGGCGCACCGCCTGGGCCAGCGCCCTGGTACGGCCCGCGTTCTCCAGCGCGGCGACCATCTCCGTACGCAGCATCCGGTGCGGCAGCCCGTCCACCGCCGTCGTGACCGTGACGTCCTTGACGCCCGCCGCCAGATAGCGTGCCTTCACCGCGTCCGGGACCGTCGAGTCGGACGTCAGCAGGAACCGTGTACCCATCGCGATGCCCGCCGCCCCGTACGCCAGCGCCGCGACCAGACCGCGGCCGTCGTGGAAGCCCCCCGCCGCGATCACCGGAATGTCCACGGCGTCCACCACCTGCGGCAGCAGCACCGTCGTCGCCACGTCGCCCGTGTGCCCGCCGCCCTCGCCGCCCTGCACGATCAGCGCGTCCGCACCCCACGCCGCGACCTTCTCGGCGTGGCGCCGGGCACCGACCGACGGGACGACGACCACCCCCGCGTCCTTCAGCTCCACGATCAGCTCCTTCGACGGGGCCAGTGCGAACGACGCGACCTTGACGCCCTCGTCGATGATGATCCGAACCCGGTCGCGCGCATCACCGGCGTCGGCACGCAGATTGACGCCGAACGGCGCCTGCGTACGGGACTTGACCTCCCGCACCGCTGCGCGCAGCTGCTCCACGTTCATCGTCGCCGAGGCGAGAATGCCGAGTGCACCCGCCTCGGCGGTGGCGGAGACCAAGCGGGGACCGGCGACCCAGCCCATGCCGGTCTGCACGATCGGGTGGCGCACGCCGACGAGCTCGGTGAGCGGGGTCCGCATCGGATCCGTCGCGTCCATCAGCCCCTGACCTCGTGGTCGCGTGTGCCCATCGGGTCGATGACCTCGCGGATCAGCCGGAGTTCGCCGGCGGTCGGCTCGCGGGTGTACGGGACGTCGTCGGCGATCGTCAGCGCGAAGCCGGTCGCCGCGCGCACCGTGTCGACGGTGACGCCGGGGTGCAGCGAGGCGAGGCGCATCGAGCGGTCCGGGGTCGCGAAGTCGAGGACGCCGAGGTCGGTGACGACGCGTGGGATGCGGTGGTAGCGGGTCGCCGACGGTCCGGCGGCCGCCGCACTGTCGTAGCCGACCCCGCTGATCATGTCGACACGCTCGACGAACACCCGGGGGGAGTGCTTGGGAACCCAGTAACTGACTGGATTGTTGAGGGTGTTGACGGGCGCGCCGCGTACGCCGAGCAGCTGACGGGCGGGCTGTTCCCAGTCGCCGATGCAGGAGATGTTCTGATTGCCGAACCGGTCGATCTGGCCGGCGCCCATCATCACGTGCCGCTTGCCGCCGGTCACCATGGCGAGGTGCCGGCGGTACGGCAGCCACCCTTCGGGCGTGCCGTCGAGATCGACGATCATTGCCTCACCGTCGGTGAGCAGCAGATCGGGCGAGAACGTGCGCTTGGCGAGACGGGCGCCGAGGGACGGGATCAGGCCCATCGGGCTGGCGAGCACCTCGCCGTTGTCGCGCCAGGCGTCCGCGCAGGCGATCACGCAGTACTCGGCCCGGGTGATGGTCCGGGGCCCGGGGGTCTTCGTCACTTCTGCTCCTCGTGCCAGGTCCGGACGGCCAGTTGGTAGCTCTTCTCGTCACCGTCCGCCGGCAGGAACCGGTCGGTGAACGCCGCCCAGGCGTCCGGGTCCGCCGCCGCGGTGGCGTACGCCCGCTGGAAGGCCTCGTCGCGCGGGTGGTCGGGGGCGCAGGAGGTGAAGTGCGCGCCGTTCGGGGTCTCGACGACGCCGGTGACCGAGTGCCGGTTGACGAGCAGGGTCTGCGGGGCGGCCTCCGCGGTCAGTTCGGCGGTCTCCACGAGCCGTTCGCAGGAGACGTACGCGGTGTCGGCGGCCTCGCAGAACAGGTCGTCGAAGTACGGGTCCGGCCCGAGGTACTGGCCGTTTCCGTACCGGTCGGCTCGGTTCAGGTGGACCAGCGCCGCGTCCATCCGCAGGGCCGGCATCGCGACGAACTCCTCGCCGTCCTCGTACGGTGAACGCACCGTACGCAGACCGGGGTTGACCCGCATGACATCCGAGCCGATGCCCGCCCGGACCGGCAGGAACGGCAGCCGGTTCGCGGCAGCGTGCAGTCCCCACATGAACATCGCCTCGTCGACCTCCCTCAGCTCGAAGGCGCCGCGCTGGCGGGCCGCCCTGAAGTGCGGTTCGAGCGGAATCGAGTCGAGCGTGGCGAAGGCCGCGACCAGCGTGCGGATCTTTCCGGCGGCGGCGAGCAGGCCGACGTCGGGGCCACCGTACGAGATCACCGTGAGATCGGTGATCTTGGACCGGAGCAGTGCGCGAACCAGGGCCATCGGCTTGCGGCGCGAGCCCCAGCCCCCGATGCCGATCGTCATGCCGCTGCTGAGCCGGGAGACGACCTCCTCGGCCGTCATGGTCTTGTCGGTCACGGTCGTGCCTCCTTGCCGAAGGTGTCACGGACGCGGCCGGCGATGCCGCTGAGGTTGGCCTCGAAGGTGAACCCCTGTTCGAAGCGGTAGCTGCGACGTACGTCCACCGGGTCGATGCCGTTGATGGCGGCCTTGGCGAGCCGGATCAGATACCCGTCCTTACGGGCGATCTCCCCTGCCAACTCCATGGCGCTGTGCATGAGTTCGGCGCGCGGGACGACCTTCCAGACGGAGCCGTGGGCGTGCAGATCGGCGGCCGTGGCGGTGCGCGAGGTGTAGTACAGCGCGCGCATCAGGTGCTGGGGGACGAGCCGGGCGAGATGGGTCGCGGCGCCGAGCGCACCCCGGTCCAGTTCCGGCAGGCCGAACGTCGCGTCGTCGCTCGCCACGATCGCGTCGGCGTTCCCGACGAGACCGATGCCACCGCCGAGGCAGAAGCCGTTCACCGCGGCGACGACCGGCACCTCGCACTCGTACACCGCGGCGAAGGCCTCGAAGCAGCCGCGATTGGCGCCGATCAGGGCGTCGTGTCCGGAGTCGCGCTGCATCTCCTTGATGTCGACACCCGCGTTGAAACCGCGCCCGGCGGCGGCCAGGACGACGCACCGGACCTCGGGATCGCGGCCCGCGGCGCGGAGTGCGTCGGCGAGGTCGTACCAGCCCTGCGCGGGCAGTGCGTTGACGGGCGGACAGTCGACGGTGACGACGGAAATGCCTGTGGCGGGGCTGGAGGTGGAGACACCCATGAGCGGATCAGCTACCTTTCCACCAAACATTTGTTAGGTGGGAAGGTAGCAGCCTGCCCCCGCATCGCCAACAAGGAGATGTGAGATGACCGCAAGCAGCGACGCACACGACACCCGGATCTGCGCCGGACGCGTCGTCATCGTGACGGGCGCCGGGCGCGGGCTCGGCCGGGCCCACGCGCTGGCCTTCGCCGCCGAGGGAGCGAAGGTCGTGGTCAACGACCTGGGTGTCGGACCCGACGGCGACGGAGGGTCCGCCGGACCGGCCCGGGACGTCGTCGACGAGATCACCGCCGCGGGCGGCGAAGCAGTGGCCCACGGAGGAGACATCGCGACGCGGGAGGGCGCGTCCTCGCTGATCGCGACCGCACTGGACGCGTTCGGGCGGCTGGACACACTCGTCAACAACGCGGGATTCCTGCGCGACCGCATGCTCGTCAACCTGGACGCGGACGACTGGGACGCGGTGCTGCGAGTCCATCTGAGAGGCCACTTCCTGACCCTGAAACACGCGGCGGCACACTGGCGGGCCGAGACCAAGGCGGGCCGCACCCCGGCCGCCCGGGTGATCAACACCAGCTCCGGCGCGGGCCTGCTCGGCAGCGTCGGCCAGGGCAACTACGCCGCGGCGAAAGCCGGGATCGTCGGCCTGACCCTGGTCGCCGCGGCGGAGATGGGCCGGTACGGCGTCCAGGTCAACGCCATCGCCCCGGCGGCCCGGACCCGGATGACCGAGCAGACGTTCGCGGCGACGATGGCGGCTCCGGGGGAGGGGACCGGGGCATTCGACGCGATGGCCCCGGAGAACGTGTCACCGCTGGTGGTGTGGCTGGGCTCGGACGCGAGCGGCGGAGTGACCGGACGGGTCTTCGAGGCGGAGGGAGGCCGCATCACCGTGATGGAGGGCTGGCGCCCCGGACCCACCACGGACCGGGAGGCACGATGGGCGCCCGCGGAGGCGGGGGAGGCCACCCGGAAGCTGCTGGCGCAAACGGTGCCGGCGGAGCCGGTGTACGGGGCGCGGTAGGGCGGGACTGCTCCGAAAGCGGTCCCGCTCCCCACACCGGCCTGTCCGGGCCTCAGCCCCGCCCCGCCCGCCGCCGAGGGCCGGAACCCCGGCCTCGCCGGAACCCATCCCACCCCCGGAAACGGAGACCGCTGCTGCGCGAGCCGGACCTGGTCGACAGGATGGCCGAGGACGCCGGAGCCCGCTCCCTGCGCATCCACTGCAACACGTGCATGCCGACCGTCACTCGGGCACCCGCTGCCCACTCGTCACCGCGCCGCTCACGGCAGGCGCGGACAGATCCGTTCCAGACGCTCCCTGACCGGGCCGTCCGCGACGCACGCCGCCGCGTCGACAGCCACCGCCCACGCATAACCGTCCGGCTCCGACTCCTGCAGCAACCGCTCCAACACCGGTACCGCCCGCGGGTCCTGACGCCGCGCCAGGCCCTGTGCCGCCTCCGCGACCGTGTCCGGATCCGCGTCGTCCAGCCGCTCCGCCAGCGCCGCGCGGAGCACCGGCGTGTCCGCGTCCAGCGCGGCCAGCGCCGTCGTGGCCCAGTCCCGCACCTCCGCATCGGTGTCCCGGCTCAGCCCCACCAGCGCCGCGACCCCCTCCGCATGGTCACCGGAAACCAGGTCGAACAGCGCCAGCGTCACCGCACGGCGCACCACCCGCTCCGGATTCCGCGCATGCCGCAGCACCTCCGGCAGGGCCACCGGATCCCCATGGTGCCCCAGCCCCAGCACCGCCGACTGGATCAGCTCCGTATCCGCCGCCTCCCGCGCCAGCTCCCGCAGCAGCGGAACCGAACGGGCGGCAAAAGGCTTCGACCCGGTGCGGAAACCGAGCTGGGCCAGCACATCCGCGCCGAACGCCTGCCGCAACGGCTCACCGTCGCCCGCGCACCACGCGGCGCCCGCCTGGAACGTCTCCTCGTCGCCCCGCCGCCACAGCACCTCGACCGCCTCGTGCCAGTTGTCCAGCTCCGGGTTCCCGCCGCGCAGCGCCCGCGCCGCCAGCTCCGCGTACGGCGTCCGCAGACCCAGCTCCCCCTCCAGGACCGTGGCGATCGCACCGTGCCCCGTCTGCTGCTCCTGCCCCGCGAACGGCGCCCCGTCCCGCACCAGTTCGACGGCCACCGTCTCCCCGCCGTCCACCGGTGTACGGCGCACCACCACCCCCGGCCCGTCCCCGTACATCTCCCGAAGCGCGCGCCGCATCTCCTGCTCCACATCCAGCGCAAGCATCCGGCGCGCCTCCCGCAGCGCCTCCTCCAGCGCCCCGGCCCGCGCACCCGCCCCGTACCGCAGCAGCGCCCGCACGGTCTCCAGCGACCCGCGCCGTACCGCGAACACCAGCGGCGGTTCATGCCCCGGCCCCGGTCCCGGCAGATCGGGGTCCGCCCCATGGGCGAGCAGCACCTCCGTGGTCCGCGCATGACCCAGACCCACCGCCCACCGCAGTGCCGTGAACCCGAACTGCTCCCGCAGATCCGGCTGCGCCCCGGCCGCCAGCAGCGCCTCGACCACATCCGTGTGCCCGCCGCACGCCGCCCCGCAGATCGGCAGATCGCCCGCCTCGGGCCCGCACGCCCGGTCCGGATCGGCGCCCGCCGCCAGCAGCAGCCGCACCACACCCGGCCGGTCCGACACCGCCGCCAGATAGAGCGCCGTCGCACCGTCCTCGTCGACCGACTCGGCAGGCACCCCCGCGCGCAGCAGCCGCACGACGGCGTCCTCACCCTCGTACAGGGCCTCGAACAGGTTCTGCGTGTCCGTCATCGGATCTTCTGCCACCCATCGACTCTACGACCGAGGGCCCCGACGGGCTCAGGTATTGCAGTCCAGTACCGTACGGCACAACCCGCACCGCGCCCGCACCCGGCCCCGGACCGGTACCCGGATGCGCTGGTGGCAGGTCGGGCAGGTGAACGAGACCCGCCAACCCCCCGGACCCTCCTCGAACCGGTACGGGACCCCCGGGGTCGCGGCGGCCCCCCCATGGTCCTGGGCGTACCGCCGGTCCTTCGCGTAACGGTGCCGGCCGGCCCAGCCCGCCGCCGCCAGCGGAGGCTGCTGCCCGTCCCGCAGCGCCAACGCCCGCCCCTTCACGTACGCGGCATACGCCTGCGGACTCGTGAACCACGGCGACGGATCCTCGTCGAACACCAACGCCCGCTTGGCCAGCACATACCCGAACTCCTCCGGGGTGAGATAGCCGAGCTTCTGACTGGACGCGGCGTCCTCCCGGAACGCGTCGAGCAGCAGCCAGCCCGCCCCCAGATACGCGGCCGCCGTGTCGGTCAGGATCTCGTTGTCCCGTGTACCGGGGAACTCCAGACCCAGCCGGTGCAGCAGCACATGCATCACCTCGTGCGACAGCGCGGCACCGATGTCCCTGCGATGAGTGCGGAAGCGGTCGTTGAGTTCGATGAAGTACTCGGGCCCCGCCGCGAGTTCGACACTCCCCGCATGCTCCATCGCCCGGAACCCGACGATCATGCGCGCATCCGGCAGATGCAGATGCCGGACCATCGCCCGAGCCACGCGCTGCGCCCCCAGATGCAGATCGTCCTGGTCGGAGAAGGCCGCTTCGGCGGGCAGCAGGCTCGGGGCGTACCTGCGCACACCGTCGTACGACAGCCTCCGGTACAGCGCGGTGATCGCGGACCGGACGATGTCCAGATGAGGGAAGCCATGCACCACCGGGCCGCCGTCCGTCACGTCCGCACCCCCATCCGTGACGCTCAACCGGCTTCCACTGTAACGGCCTGCCCCGCGGTAGGCAGTGGGCTCCCGTACGAACCCGGCTGCCCCGGGGTGTACAGCGAGGCGCCGGCCTTCGCCGCGACCACCGCCTCCGCGACGGCCACACTCCGACGCCCCGGCCGGCCCCACCGCATCAGCCCTGAGCACCCCCGGGTGTGCCCGTCCGGACGGGCACACCCGGACCCAGCTCCACCCACGGATCCCCGGCGCCCTCCACCTCCAGCACCCACACCTCGTTGACGCCCTCCCGCAGAACCGGACCCGGCACATACAGCGTCCGCTGCGGACCCGCCGACCAGTACCGGCCCAGACAGAAACCGTTCACCCAGACGAACCCGCGCGTCCAGCCCGGCAGTTCGATCCCCGCATGATCCGGAAGACCCGCGCGCCCCGAAACCGCCGACTCGAACGAACCCCGGTACAGCCCGGTACGACCCCCCTCGGCGACAGCCCCGAAGGGCACCGCGTCCACCGCACCCGGCTCCTCGAAAGCGGCCAGCCGCAGCGCCCGCGCCCGCACCCCGTGCAGATACTGCCGCTCGTGCCGGACACCGCCCGTGATGCCCTTCGGCTCAGCCAGCCGCGGCCCGTAATTGACCCGGCCCAGCGACTCCACCCACAGCTCGACCGACGCGGGCCCGGCCACCGGCTCGGCGAGGGTGGCACTCTCGCCGCTCAGCACGCCTTCCCGGACCCCGTTCACATACACCACCGCCCGGTCCCGGAGCCCGGTCACACCCAGCGCATACGGGCGTCGCGAACCCGGAACGGCGACCTCGTACCGCACCAGGCCCCGGTCCACGCCCAGCTCCTCGAACGTCGGCGGAACACCGGACTCCGCCCGTTCCGGGTCGCCCAGCACCTCCAGCACCACGGACAGCGGCGCCCACCCGGTCAGCTCCGCCCGCACCGGAGCCGCAAGCCCGGTCGGCTCCGGCGGCAGCTCCGGGATCGGATCGTCCGCGAACTCCGCCAGGACCTTCCGGAACAGCCAGAACTTCTCCGTCGGCCGCCCGTACTCGTCGATCGGCGCATCGTAGTCGTACGACGTCACCGTCGGCTGAAAATCCTGGTCCTGCACCGGACCCGAGCGGTTCGCCCCCGCCCAGCCCGCAAAATTCGTTCCCCCGTGCGCCATGTAGATATTCACCGATGCCCCGCACTCCAGAATCTCCCGCAGCGCCTGTGCGGCCTCCGCCGGATCCCGGACCATCGGCGCGGCACCCCAGTGCTCGAACCAGCCGCACCAGAACTCCATACACATCAGCGGACCCTTCGGCTGATGCCGGCGCAGCACCTCGAACGCCTCACGCGCCCCCGAGCCGAAATTCGCCGTCGCCAGCACCCCCGGCACGGAACCACCTGTCAGCATGTGGTCCTCCGGCCCGTCCGACGTGAACAGCGGCACGCTCACCCTGTGCCCGCGCAGCACCTCCGCCAGCCGCCCCAGATAGACCTGATCGGTGCCGTAGCTCCCGTACTCGTTCTCCACCTGAACCATGACCACCGGGCCACCACGGTCGATCTGCCGCTCCACCACCTGCGGCAACAACGCGGCGAACCACCGCTCGACCGCCTCCAGATACCCGGCGTCACGCGTCCGCACCCGCCGCCCGAACCGGCCCGTCACCCACGCGGGCAACCCGCCGTTCTCCCACTCAGCACAGATGTACGGACCCGGACGCACGATCGCCCACAGTCCCGCCCGGTGCGCCGCATCCAGGAACCGGCCGAGCGCCGCCACATCCCGGAACACCCCGGGCTCCGGCTCGTGCAGATTCCACGGAACGTACGTCTCCACACAGTTCAGGCCCATCGCCCGCAGCATCGAAAGCCGGTGATCCCACTGCGCCTCGTGCACCCGGAAATAGTGCAGCGCCCCCGACAGCAGGCGTACCGGCCTCCCGTCGAGCCGGAAGTGGTCGTCCCCCACGGTGAAATCAGCCATCGTGCTCGTACTCTCCTGTTGCGCCGGTCCCACCCCCGGGCCCGCACACCCCGGGGCCGCACAACGGCACGCACCACGGAGCGGGCGAACCCGGGAGGAATGTTCCATCCACCTTTGCCCCCTGGCGTACAGCCGGTCCATGGACAAAGATCACTGCTGTTTGGACACAATGCGCAGGTCACCGCCGCCGACCGAGCCGGCGAGCCCGGCGGAGTCGAGCCCGGCCGAGCCGAGCGGAGGAAGGGAAGTCGATGTCGACGTACCACACCTGGATGCGATTCTTCACGCCCAGCCCGCTCCATCACCGCCTCGGCCTCGTCTGCCTGGGCGTCGGCCTGCAACACGGCGCCCTGCCCACCGTCGGCCCCCGCACCCTCGACCACCACGTCGCTGTCGTCATCAACTCCGGCAGCGGCTGGTTCAGCGGCCCCGACGGCCGCCGCATACCCGTCACCGCCCCCAGCCTCATCTGGCTCACCCCCGGCACCCCCCACCACTACGGCGCCGACCCCGGCACCGGCTGGGACGAAGCCTTCGTCGACTTCACCGGCCCCGCCACCACCACCTACACCGAACTCGGCTACATCGAACCCGACCGCCCCCTCGTCCCCCTCGCCGACACCGCAGGACCACGTGCCGCCATCAGCCGCATGGTCCGCGCCGCCAGACGCGGCAACCCCCTCCTCGAAGTCGAGACCAGCGCCGCCGTCCACGAACTCCTCGTCGCCCTGCGCCGCGCCCGCGCCGATGTCAGCCCCGACGGCGACCCCGTCCTCCAGGCCCTCGCCCGCGACGCATTCCAGCCCCTCTCCGTCGCCGAACACGCGGCCCGCCACAGCATGACCCCCGCCGAACTGCGCACCGCCGTACGCCGCGGCGCCGGCTGCAGCCCCAAGGACTACCTCCTCGGTATCCGCCTCGGCCGAGCCAAAGAACTCCTCGCCGCAACCGACCTGCCCGTCGCCGCGGTCGCCCGCCGCGTCGGCTACGACGACCCCGCCTACTTCTCCCGCCTCTTCGCCCGCCGCGTCGGCACCGCCCCCGTCCGCTTCCGCGAACAACAGGGCCGCGCCGTTCCCGGCGGCTGGAGCGACCAGGTCCCCGACCCCGAACACCCGCCGACGATCACCGCATGGACCCCGGGCGTCTAAGCTCGACGACCATGACCAAGAGCGACATCGACGAGTCCGTACGCGCGGAACTGAACCGGCTCCGCGAAAGCATCGACAACATCGACGCTGCTGTTGTCCACATGCTCGCCGAGCGCTTCAAGTGCACCCAGCAGGTCGGGCATCTCAAGGCGAACCACAAACTGCCCCCGGCCGACCCGACGCGCGAAACCGAACAGATCGCCCGCCTGCGCCGCCTCGCCGAGAACGCGAAACTCGACCCCGCCTTCGCAGAGAAGCTCCTGAACTTCATCATCGCCGAAGTGATCCGGCACCATGAGCGGATTGCCGGTGACCCCCCGACCGGCGACGCAGCCTCCGAGCACTGATCCCCGCACCCTGCACCGTACGGCGGGCCGAGCGCGCGCCCCGCGACGCCGCCTCCCGTGTGCCGGTCGGTCTCACCACTTCCGGGCCCCCATCACGCCCTGAGCCGGCGACGTTCACGGAGATCACCCACTCCACGAAGCCCTGACGAACATCAGTCAGGTACGAACACGCAGCGAGGGCCGCGACCTCAAGGCCGCGGCCCTCGCTTCCGTGCCGCTACAGCGAGTGACCGAGGGGGTAGACCTCCCCCGGAGTCACGATTCGGGTTGACCGCTCGCGACTACAGGTTCCGCACCCGGATGTTGCGGAACTCGATCAGGTCGTTGTTGCTGTGGTTCTGCAACCCCACGTACCCGCTGAGGAACTGACGCAGGTCCGTGGGCGGGTCACCCGCCCGGGACGACGACTTGCCGGGCGTGTTGTCGAACTCGTTGATCACCACGCCGTTGCGGATGATCGTGTAGTGCTGCCCGACCGCGCGGATCTCATAGTCGTTCCACTGGCCCTTGGGGGTCACCCCCGCCTTGTCCAGGCCCAGCGGCTTGAAGTTGTACACCGAGCCGGTCTTCTGGACCTCGCCCGTGGTCCCGTCGTAGATCTGGATCTCCTGACCGCAGTAGATCGCGAGCCACTCGGGGGCGGTGCGAGCCGAACCGACTGTCCCGCAACTGCCGGCCGGACGGTCGGCCAGCGGCGTCCGCGGGTCCGGGAACCGGATGAAGACACCGCTGTTGGCGTTGCCGTTACCCGGAGCCATGTCCCGGAACTGGAGCCTGACCGAGAAGTCTCCGAGCTCCTGCTTGGTGTACCACAGCATGCCCAGGCCGCCTGAACCGCGAATGGTGCCGTCGGGCTGGAGGGAGAACTTCCCGGGGCCGGCCTGCCGCCAGTCGGCGAGGCTCGCCGCGGTCCCGTCGAAGAGGGGCTGGTACCCGGCGACCTTGCCGATCTTGCTCTGCGCCGCCGCCTTGCTGATCGCCGCCGACTCGCGGTTGTCGAGGACGTCCGCCTTGCGGAGGTCGTTGACCACGGCGTTGACGTGGCTGACGAACTCGCCGTGGTTCGGCCAGGACGCCTCGTCGTCGATCAGGTCATTGACCGTGCAGTGGCCGCCCGCGCGGTGGTTGGCCACGCCGGTGTCGGTGTCGAGCAGCTTGACGGTCGGACGGGCGTCGGGCGCGGGGCAGCCGGCCTCGGCGTCGAACGTCGCGGTGGCCTTCTCGCCGTCGGCGTAGGTGACCGTCAGCTTCGCGTGGTACGTGCCGTAATCGGCGTAGGTGTGCGTGGGGTTGGCCTCGTGCGACGGCGCGCTGCCGTCACCGAAGTCCCACTCCCAGGCCACACCGCCGACCTTGGCACCGGAGAACGCCACCGTCTTCGGCTTGCTCTGGGTGATGACGCGCGCCCCGGCGTCCTGCGGCTTCGGGGTGGCCGGGCCACCCTGGTAGGTGATGCGGATGAGCTTCTGGTTGGAGTGCAGGCTGAAGAAACCGCCGGCGTAGTCGAGCATGTACAGCGCACCGTCGGGACCGAACTTGGCGTCCATCCAGCTCTGCAGCTGGGTGCCGCCGCTGCCGGGCGCGATGATGCTGCGCAGGTCCTCGCCGAAGGCCGGCGCGCCTTGGTCCTTGACGTGGTCCGGGTCCAGGGTCACCGCGACCCGGTTGTTGGCGTTGGACTCGTCACCGATGAACCACTTGTCCTCCCAGTACGCCGGCCAGGCGACACCGCTCTTGGTGTCCACCTGGGAGCGGTGGTAGGTCGGACCGGACATGATGGCCTGGCCGCCGCCCTTGAGGTACGGCTGGGTGTAGGTGGCCTCGCTGTCGACGTAGCTGGGGACACCACTGCCGTCGGAGCGCTTGGGGAAGACCGGGCCGCCGCCCTGGGGCGAGTACCAGATCATGTTGTCGCGGGCCGGCGGGATGTCCACCAGGCCGGTGTTGCGCGGCGACTCGTTCTTGAGGTGGTCGCAGTCGTACCAGCCGGTGAGGACACTGGCGTCGGTGTTGCTGCGGTCACGGTACGGCTGCCGGTTGCCCATGCAGTACGGCCAGCCCTGGTTGCCCGCGGAGGTGATGACCGTGGCCGTCTCGTACTTGGCCGGGCCCAGTTCGGGGTTCGACGCTCCCGCGTCCGGCCCGACCCAGCCTGCGTTCAGCCAGTTGTGCACCGGGTCGACGGAGAGCCGTGCGATGTTGCGGACACCCATCACATAGATCTCCGGGCGGGTCTTGGCCGTGCCCGGCGCGAAGAGGTTGCCCTTGGGGACGGTGTAAGTGCCGTCGGCCTCGGGGTGGATACGGATGATCTTGCCGTTGAGGTCGTTGGTGTTGCCGGAGGTGCGGCGGGCGTCCTGGAAGGAGACACCCTTGTAGTCCTGGGTCCAGTTGTTCCCGGAGTAGCCGCTGGAGCCGCCGGAGGAGTTGCTGTCGCCGGAGCCGATGTAGAGGTTGCCGTCCTTGTCGAAGGAAATGCCGCCGCCGGCGTGGCAGCAGCTGTGGATCTGGGTGTCCCAGTGCAGCAGGTCCTTGCGGGTGCCCTGGTCGATGGACTCGGACGCGAAGTCGTAGGTCAGCCGGGAGACCGTCCGCTGGCCGATCCGCTTGTCGCGGTCGATCGACTCGTGCGGCATCCAGTAGATGTAGATCCACCCGTTCTTCTCGAACTTCGGGTCGAGGGTGATGCCGACCAGGCCTTCCTCGTTCTTGACCAGCTCGTCACCGCTGCCCCGGTTGCCCATCACATCGAGTGTGGTGAGCAGCTTGACCTTCTTGGTCCTGGGGTCCCACTGGTGGATGGTGCCGCAGCCCAGGCCGACCTTGGGGTTGTTCCAGTCGGCGATCGGGCCGGACGGGCAGGCGGCCTTGCCGATGTAGAAGGCCTTGCCGTCGGGGCCCATGGTGAGACCGTGCGGCTCACCGATCTGGTCGAGCTGCCCCGCCTGGTTCTGTTCGGTCAGCCGCTCGGTCTTGTAGTTGGACGCGATGGTCGCCTGGCAGTCGCCGCGGACCATGCCGGTGGTCCACTGGATGGCGCCGAGGAGGTGGCTCTGGAACTTCGTATCGGTGGTGTAGCTCTCCTCGGTGCGACCCATCCCGGTGTAGAAGGACCGACCGCCGTCGTAGTCGCGGCACCACGAGATCGGGTGGAACGGGCCATTGGCGCTGATTCCCGGCTTGTACTTCCACTCCTCGACCTGGGCGACGGTGTGGACCTTGCCGACCGGGCTGGGGTCCCAGTTGATCCACTGGTCGGAGCGGGTCCAGTTGAGTGGCAGGCCCTTGTTGGCCGGGTGCTGGCGGTCCGTCACGTCGACAACGGCCTGCTGGACCTTGGAATCCTGCGAAGGCGTCGGGTTGGCGTTGAAGAGCCGCAGCTCGGCCAGCTGAGTCAGCGGTTCACCGCTGTTCGCTGTGATCTCCAGCCGGTAGTGCTGGTAGGCCTGCTTGTTGGTGAACTGGAACTGCCTGGTCTGGAACCGTGACGGGAAGGTCTCGCCGGTCCGGGTGTCCAGGGTCGTCCAGTTCTCGCCGTCCTGCGAGCCCTGCAGCTTCCAGTCCTTCGGGTCCCGTCCCGGATAGTCGTTGGCGGAGGTCAGCGCGTAGTTGACCACCGCGGCCGGCTTGTCCAGCTTCATGGTGACCCAGCCGGTCGGCGTACGGGCCAGCCACTTGGTGTCATTCTTGCCGTCGAACAGCTTGTCCTTGGTCTCGTTCGGCGGGTTGTCCCCGTTGGCCGCGCTCTCGACGACCTTCTCGGGGTCCGGGAGGCCCAGGGCCGGGCGGGTGCCGATCAGCCCGGTGAACCAGGAGGAGTCGGACTGGGCCCGGGCGGCGTCGTGGACGCCGACGAAGCCGCCTCCGTTGTTGATGTACGACTGGAACGCGGCTTCCTGCTCGGCGTTGAGCTTCACGCCGTCGGCCGACAGGAACACCACCCCTCGATACTTGGCGAGGTCGGCGGTGTTGAACACGCTTGCGTCCTCGGACTCGACGACCTTGAACCCGTTCTTCTCACCGAGGTTCTCGATCGCCGCCGCGGCCTTCTTGACCGGGTCGTCCTGCTTGGCGGCCGGTCCGTGGAAGACCAGGAGGTTCACCGGGGCGTCGGTGGCGGCGCCCTGGTCCTCGCTGACGCTTTCGACGGGCGGCTGCGCCTGTGCCTGCACGGAAGGCAGCGCGGACAGCCCCACCGTCAGTGCTGCGCTGGACAGTAGAACGACCGCGCGGCGCCAGGGCCACGCGTGACGAGAGGTCCGCGCAGGACGCGACGGCGGCGAACCGCGTCGTTTCGACTGGGCGAACCGGTCTCTCTTGCCCATGTGTGCTCCTTGACTCGATCCGGAAACGGAAGAGTGATCAGGGGATGGAGCGAGGGCTGCCGCAGGGCCCCGCCCGGCATGCGCCGGGCGCGACGGCTTCCGGCGGGCGGTCACGCTGCCCGGGAAGGACGGGGTGCCGGAGCAGGGAGGTCAGGTTCGCCTCCGATCCTGACGGACGATGACCGACCGGCGGCAGGCTGGTACACACGCCCGTCAGGCGTCAGGCAGGCCTGACGGGCGTGGCTTCGGGGGGGGGGGGGGAGCCCGTGTCAGGGCCCCGCCGTTGCCTTCTAGGGCGTGTTTCGAAAGTAACGTCGTCCGCCCGTAGGGCGGGCCAGACGTCGCCCGGCAGACGGGACTTTCGAAAGACGCCCTAGTGGTGGGGCATGCCGCCGGGGACCGTGCCGTCGGCCTCGGTCACGAGGAAGATCCCGGCCATGCCCATGTCCGCGTGGCTCTGGACGTGACAGTGGTACATCCAGGCACCTGCGCCGACCCGGGCACCCGCGATCACCTGGAACCCGAAGGAGTCCGCGGGGCCGACGGTCTTGGTGTCGATGACCCGGCTCACGTCCTGCGGACCCTGCAGGATCCCGGTGCGGTTGTCCACCCAGCGGTGGCCGTGCACATGGAAGGTGTGGAAGAAATCCCCGTGGGTGATGACGATGAACTCCACCCGCTCGCCGCGGACGGCCGTGAAGGTGGGGGCGTCGTGGTGGGCCTTGTTGTTGATCGTCATGTCGTTGAACACGACCGTGAACTGCTTGTCGGGCAGCACGTCGCCCTTGCGGCGCACGATCACGGGGCCGTACAGGCCCTTCTTGAGGCCGCCCGTGCCGTGTTCGGTCCCCACGTTGTGATCGTGATAGTGCCAGTAGCCGGCGCTGCCGGCCTCCCACGTCCCGTCGTGGTTCGGTCCCGGGGCGTGGGTGCGCCAGACGTAGGTCCGCCGGCCGCCCGGCTCGACGACGCTGTCGTTCATCTTGGTGCCGTCGCTGGCGACGTCGTAGTCCACGCCGTGCACGTGCAGACTCGCGGCGACGCTCAGGTTGTTGACGACCTCGATGTGCATCGTGTCGCCCTCGGTCAGCTCGATGAGCGGGCCGGGAATCGACGCCTGACCGGGCTCCAGGCCGTAGCCCATCTGCCCGTTCGGCAGGTTCTCCATGTACAGCGTCAGCTCGCGGACGGTGCCCTTGTCGCTTCCTTTGCCGCTTCCTTCACCGGGCTTGTCCTTCGGGGTGGCGGCGGTGGCGCCGAGCACCGTGGGCACGACCGCTGCGGCGGCCGCGCCGGTGGCGAACGCTCGCCGGGAGAAGAGGCGTCTGGTGCCTGCGCCTGAGTCGGTCATCGCTCTCCAATCCTCGAAACGCGCGCATGCCTGAAAGCGTTTCGTGGTCGTGGTGTGAGCCGCCGCCGACGGCAGCTGTCCCGTCACGGCGGTACGCGGTGGTGCGCCGGGCGTTCGGCCCCGCGAGGCAGGCGGGGCGATGGTCGGACCGGACTCCGGTGGAGACGGTCCGACGTGGCCGGACCCCGGTGGAAGCAGTCCGGCTTGGCTCGATGTGCCGGCTACGGCCGGGATCGGATCGGCTGGGCGAACGGATTCGCCTCGGGACCTGGACACCGTAGCGGGCACGTCTCCAGTTTTTCCAGACTCAGGTCAAAGTTGGTTGGATTCTCGTCATAGGTCTTGGCGGATAGTCAAAAGACCCGCTAACTTCCCATCGTTGCCGCATGGTAAAGAGGTTGCGTGAACCCCGCCCTCGGGTTCGCGGTGCCAGCGGCCTCGCAGCGACAGGGGCGGATGCCGCCTGTGCGTGAGTGACGGCGGCCCCCGCCGTCGTCGCGCGCGGGCGATCAACCGCAACGCGGCACTCGCCCCGTTCCGTCCAGGGCGCCGGTCCGGTGAGCGGAGTACTCGCGTCTCGAACGCGCTCAACCCGGCGGCTGATTGTCCACCCGGCGGGACCGCGAGTCCTGCGCGGTGCCGCACAAGCGAATTCCCGAAAGGTGCAGCGGTGTTCAGAAGACTGCTCCATGCCCAGACGGATCCGCCCCCCTCAAGATCCGCGCTACGTGACCGATTCAGCGAGCACCCGGTGCTGATGGCGCTGATGGCCGTTGTCTTCACGGCTTTCGCATTGGCCGTTCCGGCCGCGTACGCGGCGGCGAATCGCGCGGAGGAGACCGCAGCGACCCAGGTGCTCACCTGGACGGCCGGCGACGATTACATGAAGTACACGTCAGCCCCCACCACCGCGGTGGCGGGCAAGGCGACCATTGTGTTCGAGAGCAGCGCGGCGACCGGCAATACGACGGGGTTGACGCACACCCTGACGTTCGACGTCTCGAACCCCGACTACAACAGCGACGTCAGCCTCAACATCCTGGCGAGCCCCTTCGACTCCGAGGGAGGCAAGCACACGGCCGAAGTCACCCTCACGCCTGGCGTCTACCGCTACTTCTGCGCGATGCCGGGCCACCAGATGATGACGGGTGAGCTCGTCGTCACTGCCGCGCCCGGCGACGACACCACTGCACCGGACACGTCAGCGACGGTGTCGGGGACGAAGGACTCCGCCGGCAACTACGTCGGCAGCGCGACCGTGACGCTTACCGCCTCCGACGCGGAATCGGGTGTGGCCGGAGTCGAGTACTCGCTCGACGGTGCGGCATACCGGAGCTACACAGCGCCGGTTGACGTGAACGGCGTGGGCCGGCATGCGCTGAGCTACCGGGCGACCGACAAGGCAGGTAATACCTCGACGGTGAAGTCGGTCGAGTTCACCGTGGTGGCGGCCGAGCCGCCGAAGGACACCACGCCGCCCGACACCTCTGCGACGGTGTCGGGGACGAAGGATTCCGCTGGGAACTATGTTTCGAGCGCGACCGTCACAGTGACCGCGTCTGATGTCGAGTCCGGTGTGGCGGGAATCGAGTACTCGCTCGACGGTGCGGCATACCGGAGCTACACAGCGCCGGTTGACGTGGACGGCGTGGGCCGGCATGCGCTGAGCTACCGGGCGACCGACAAGGCAGGTAATACCTCGACGGTGAAGTCGGTCGAGTTCACCGTGGTGGCGGCCGAGCCGCCGAAGGACACCACGCCGCCCGACACCTCTGCGACGGTGTCGGGGACGAAGGACGCTGCCGGGAACTATGTTTCGAGCGCGACCGTCACAGTGACCGCGTCTGATGTCGAGTCCGGTGTGGCGGGAATCGAGTACTCGCTCGACGGTGCGGCATACCGGAGCTACACAGCGCCGGTTGACGTGAACGGCGTGGGCCGGCATGCGCTGAGCTACCGGGCGACCGACAAGGCAGGCAATACCTCGACGGTGAAGTCGGTCGAGTTCACCGTGGTGGCGGCCGAGCCGCCGAAGGACACCACGCCGCCCGACACCTCTGCGACGGTGTCAGGGACGAAGGACGCTGCCGGGAACTATGTATCGAGCGCGACCGTGACGCTGACCGCCTCCGACGCGGAATCGGGCGTGGCCGGAATCGAGTACTCGCTCGACGGTGCGGCATACCGGGGCTACACAGCGCCAGTTGCGGTGAACGGCGTGGGCCGGCATGCGCTGAGCTACCGGGCGACCGACAAGGCAGGCAACACCTCGACGGCGAAATCGGTCGACTTCACCGTGGTAGCGGCTCCGCCCGAGGACAGGACGCCGCCGCAGGTGTCGGCCTCCGTCTCCGGCACGAAGAACGACTCCGGTGACTACGTCGGCAGTGCGACGGTGACGGTGACGGCTTCGGACACGGGGTCGGGTGTGGCCGGGATCGAGTACTCCCTCGACGGCGGCCCCTACCTGCAGTACTCCGCACCGGTGGTGATCGACAGAACCGGGAGCCACACCTTGCTCTACCGGGCCACCGACAAGGCCGGCAACACGGCCACGCCGCAGTCGCTGTCCCTCGCCATCGTCGACAGTAAGCCGCCGGCCGACTGTCCTGAAAGGGACGACCGCTCCACCGTGTTCACCGGCTCGATCAACACCGGTGTCCCGAACCGCGTCACGACCAACGCATGCACGGTCAACGAGCTGATCGAGGATCACCGGGCCTGGAAGAACCACGGCGCATTCGTCTCCCACGTCGGGGAGATCGTCACGACGCTCCGGAAGGAGGGAGTCCTCGACCAGCGGGAGGCCGCCCTGATCAAGAAGGCGGCCGGCCAGTCCGACGTCGGCATGCCGAACCACAGTCTCGCCGGTCGCTGAGTCACGGCCGGGCGGTGACGCGGCCTGAGCCGTGTGCCTCGGCCGGCTGCGGCAGCGGCCCGCCGAGCGAACCGGACAGCGCACCAAAACCGATGGGGTGGAGAGTTGGACGGCTCCACCCCATCGGGCCTGGCCGCCTCTGCAAGAGCCTGGGCGGCAACGAGACTGTGCTGCTTCGAACCGGCCTTGTCCATCTGCTGATGAAAGTCCTGTGACGCGGGGCACAAGCTTCTTTTGCCGTCGACGGCACGGTGCTACGGTCCGGTGGAAGTCGCGCCCCCAGGCATCGGGCATGCGAACGGCTCTGACCACGACGGGGGCGGCGTGAGGAGTACGACGGTTCGACCGTCCAATATGCATCAGGCCCGGCTGCTCCGCCTCCTGCGCGACCTCGGCCCGCAGTCCCGGGTCGCCCTGGGGGACCTGGTCGAGCTGTCGCGCTCCAAGCTCGCGTTCGAGATCGACCGGCTGCTGGAAACCGGTCTGGTCGTCCCGGACGGCCTCGCCGCCTCCCGCGGCGGCCGCCGCTCGCACAACGTCCGGGTCGCCCCATCGCTGCGGTTCCTCGGCGTGGACATCGGCGCCACCTCCGTGGATGTCGCGGTCACCAACGCCGAGTTGGAGGTCCTCGGTCACGTGGCCGAGCCGCTGGACGTGCGTGAAGGCCCGGTCGTGGTCTTCGAGCGGGTGCTGGCATTGGTCCGCAAGCTGCGCGAGGCGACGTCGGCGGAACACTTCGACGGTGCCGGGATCGGCGTGCCGGGACCCGTCCGGTTCCCGGAGGGTGTCCCCGTCGCGCCGCCGATCATGCCCGGGTGGAACGGCTTCCCCGTCCGCGAGGCGATGAGCCAGGAACTCGGTTGCCCCGTCCTCGTCGACAACGACGTGAACCTGATGGCCCTGGGCGAGCAGCAGGCCGGCGTCGCTCGGTCCGTGCGTGACTTCTTGTGCGTGAAGCTCGGGACCGGCATCGGCTGCGGCATCGTCGTCGGCGGCGAGGTCCACCGCGGCATGACCGGCAGTGCCGGCGACATCGGCCACATCCAGGTGGACCCGGACGGGCCGCGGTGCGCCTGCGGCAACACCGGTTGTCTGGAGGCCTACTTCGGCGGGAACGCCCTCGTACGCGACGCGACCGCGTTCGCCCAGTCCGGCCGCTCGACGGAGCTGGCCGGACGGCTCGCATCGGCCGGGAGACTGACCCCCGAGGACGTGTCGGCCGCCGCGGGCGCCGGGGACGCCGCGGCCCTGGATCTGATCCGCTGGGGAGGCAACCGTACCGGTCAGGTCATCGCCGGCCTGGTCAGCTTCTTCAACCCCGGCCTGGTGGTCATCGGAGGAGGGCTCACCGGACTGGGCCATAACCTCCTGGCGAGCATCCGCACCCAGGTCTACCGTCAGTCGCTGCCGTTGGCGACCGGCAACCTGCCGATCGTGCTCGGCGAACTCGGCCAGGTCGCCGGCGTCGTCGGCGCCGCCCGGCTGATCAGCAACCACGTCTTCTCACCGGCCTGACGCTTCGATACGCGGCCGGAGCCCGTGGTGAGGCGTGCCCCGCGACGTACCGCACCTTGGAAGTGGGCCGACCGGAGCGCTACCGAATCCTGCGTTCCGCCCCGGCTCACACCTGGTCGCGCAGAACGAAATTCTGGATCTTTCCGGTGGAGGTCTTGGGCAGCCGCCTCGTGGAACCGCCCGACCGCGCCGCCGGCCCCGCCCCGCGCACGCACCCCGCGCACACGCACCATCTCAGCCCTGCGAGAACTCACCTGTGCACCCCCCACCCCATGCGGCAGAGTGGATCCATGTCCGTACTGACGCGCGACGAAGCGCAGACCCGAGCCCAGTTCCTCGACGTGGACAAGTACACGATCGACCTCGACCTGACCACGGGAGAAGACACCTTCGACTCCCGCACCGTCATCCAATTCACCGCACTCGCGGCCGGAGACACCTTCGTCGAGCTCAAGCCAGCCACCCTGCGCTCCATCACTCTCGACGGACAGCCCCTCGACCCCGCCGACCTCACCGAGAACCGGTTCCCCCTCACCGCACTCACCCCCGGCGCACACGAACTCCGCATCGACGCCGCCATGCGCTACTCCCGCACCGGCGAAGGCATGCACCGCTTCACCGACCCCACCGACGGCGAAACCTACGTCTACACCCAGCTCTTCATGGAAGACGTCCAACGCGTCTTCGCCGCATTCGACCAGCCCGACCTCAAATCTGTCTTCGCCCTCACCGTCACCGCCCCCGAAAACTGCACCGTCCTCGGCAACGGCATCGCCGAACACACCGGCGACGGCCGGTGGACCATCGCCCCCACCCCACTGATCTCCACCTACCTCGTCGCCGTCGCCGTCGGCCCCTGGCACACCGTCACCACCCAGCACGCCGGACTGCCCTTCGGCATCCACTGCCGCCGCTCCCTCGCCCCCCACCTCGACGCCGACGCCGACGAAATCCTCGACATCACCCGCGCCTGCTTCGACCGCTTCCACGAAAAATTCGACGAGCCCTACCCCTTCGACTCCTACGACCAGGCATTCGTCCCAGAATTCAACGCCGGCGCCATGGAGAACCCCGGACTCGTCACCTTCCGCGACGAATTCATCTACCGCTCTGCCGTCACCGACACCGAACGCCAAGTCCGCGGCATGGTCATCGCCCACGAAATGGCCCACATGTGGTTCGGCGACCTCGTCACCCTCGCCTGGTGGGACGACATCTGGCTCAACGAGTCATTCGCCGAATACATGGGCTACCAGACCCTCGCCGAAGCCACCCGCTTCACCGACACCTGGGTCGACTTCGGCGTCGCCCGCAAGGGCTGGGGATACGACGCCGACCAGCGTCCCACCACCCACCCCGTCGCCCCCGACCCCGCCGCCGTCCCCGACACCGCATCCGCGATGCTCAACTTCGACGGCATCTCCTACGCCAAGGGCGCATCCGCCCTCCGCCAGCTCGTCACCTGGCTCGGCGAAAAAGATTTCCTCGCCGGCATCAACACCCACTTCGCCCGCCACAAATTCGGCAACGCCACCCTCGCCGACTTCATCGACAACCTCGCCTCCGCCACCGACCGCGACGTCCACGCCTGGGCCGACCAATGGCTCCGCACCACCGGCGTCGACACCCTCACCGCCCACGTCGAAGAAACCGACACCACCTGGTCCCTCACCGTCGACCACCACGGCACCCGCCCCCACCGCATCGCCGTCGGCGCCTACGACCACACCCCCGACACCCAGCCGGGCCCCGACCAACTCGTCCTCCGGGACCGCTTCGAACTCGACATCCCCCAGGACGGCACCCCCACCACCCACCCCGGCCACCGCCCCGCCCTCCTCGTCCTCAACGACGGCGACCTCACCTACGCCAAGATCCGCCCCGACACCACCTCCTGGAACACTGTCGTACGCAGCCTCTCCGGCATCCCCGACCCCCTCACCCGCGCCGTCATCTGGAACAGCGCCCGCGACATGGTCCGCGACGGCGAACTCGACCCCATCACCTACCTCGAAACCGCCCGCACCCACCTCCCGTACGAAACCGACCTCGCCCTCCTCCAAGGCGTCCTGACCTTCGCCGGCACCCAGATCGCCGCACGCTACGTCACCCCCGAAAACCGCCCCGCAGCCCTCGCCACCCTCACCGCCCTCTGCCGCGACCTCATCCGCCGCACAGAAGACGGCACCAACCCCGGCCTCCGCCTCACCGCCGTACGCCACCTCATCGACGCCGCCACCCAACCCGACACCATCCAGACCTGGCTCACCGACGGCACCGTCCACGGCGGACCCGAACTCGACCCCGAACTCCGCTGGCGCATCCTCACCCGCCTCGCCACCCTCGGCGCCACCGACGAAACCACCATCGCCACCGAACTCGAGAGCGACCCCAGCGCCACTGGACAGGAAGGCGCTGCCCGCTGCCGCGCCGCCCTCCCCACCCCCGAAGCCAAAGCCGCCGCCTGGGACACCCTGTTCAACGACGACACCCTCTCCAACTACCTCTTCATCGCCACCGCACAAGGCTTCTGGCAAGCCGAACAAACCGACCTCACCAGCGACTACGTCCCCCGCTACTACCCCGACGCCACCCGACTCGCCACCCGCCGAGGCCCCGCCATCGCCGAAGCCGCCGGCCGCCACGCCTTCCCTGCCTACGCCATCACCGCCGACAACCTCCACCTCGGCGAACAAGCACTGAACGGCAACACCCTCACCCCCGCCCTCCGCCGCAAGCTCGCCGACCAGATCGACGACCTCCGCCGCGCCCTCGCCGTACGCAACGCCCACTGACCCCACAAACCCGCACCACCCCCACAACCACACACCGCACCACCCGTGCCCGGCCCACCCCTACCAAGGGGAAGCCGGGCACACCCATACCACCACCGCCCCCACCACCACCCCCACCACCACCACCCGTCCCTCTTTCGAGTTCAGATCACCGAGCTCACCGGCCACGCCACCAGAAACCCGGACAAGCTGACACGTCCACCCACGCGCACCCGAAGGACCCCACCACCATGCCCACCCCACCCCTCGCCGGAGGCACCACCGGCCCTGACGCCCTACGCCCCCTCCTCGACACCGTCCTCACCGCACTCCACGACGGAGCCCAACAACGCCACGGCCCCCTACCCGCCGGCGGACCCCAAACCGTCACCGACCACATACACCACACCACCCACCCCCTCATCCCCGACCACGGCACCGGCCCCCACCACGCCCTCCGCACCCTCATCACCGCACTCACCCAAGGCGCCGCAGACCCCGCACACCCCCACTGCACCGCCCACCTCCACACCCCACCCCTCGCCCTCGCCGCAGCCGCCGACCTCGCCGCCTCCGCCCTCAACCCCTCCATGGACTCCTGGGACCAAGCACCCGCAGCCTCAACCCTCGAAACCGACACCACCACCGCACTCGCCGCCGAGATCTACCCCCACCAACCCCACCCCGACGCCCTCATCACCACCGGCGGCACCGAAGCCAACCAACTCGCCCTCCTCCTCGCCCGCGAACGCCACGGCCCCGTACAAACCCTCACCGGCGCCAACGCCCACCACAGCATCACCCGCGCCGCCTGGCTCCTCGGCCTCCCCGAACCCCACACCATCCCCGCCCCCACCGGCGTCATGGACCTCACCGCACTCGAAGAAGCCCTCACCCACCACCCCGGCCCGCTCCTCGTCACCGCCACCGCAGGCACCACCGACACCGGCCAGATCGACCCCCTCGACGACATCGCCGACCTCTGCACCACCCACGGCGCCGAACTCCACATCGACGCCGCCTACGGCGGACCACTCCTCTTCAGCCCCACCCACCGCACCAAAATCCACGGCCTCGACCGCGCCCACAGCGTCACCCTCGACCTCCACAAACTCGGCTGGCAACCCGCATCAGCCGGCATCCTCGCCGTCCCCGACCACCACCACCTCCACCCCCTCCACCACCACGCCCCCTACCTCAACGCCCACGACGACACCCAAGCCGGCCTCCCCGACCTCCTCGGCCGCTCACTGCGCACCACCCGCCGACCCGACGCACTCAAAATCGCCGTCACCCTCCAAGCCCTCGGCCGCACCGGACTCGCCGACCTCATCGATCACACCATCAACACCGCCCACCAACTCGCCGACCTCATCACCCACAACCCCACCCTCGACCTCTACCAACCACCCACCATCACCACCGTCCTCTTCCGCCCCACCAACGCCACCGACCACACCGTCGCCACCGTCCGCCGCACCCTCCTCACCACCGGCCAAGCCGTCCTCGGCCGCGCCCACGCCGACAACCGCCTCTGGCTCAAAGTCACCCTCCTCAACCCCCACACCACCCGCCACGACCTCCAAACCCTCCTCGACCTCATCACCCACCTCACCCACACACTCCAGAAAGGCAACCCACCCCGATGACCGACCGACCCACCCCCGACCCCGGCCAGCCATACGACCTCGTCGGCATCGGCATCGGCCCCTTCAACCTCTCCCTCGCCGCCCTCGCCCACGGCATCCACCCACTCGCCGCGACCTTCTACGAACAACGCCCCGCCTTCCACTGGCACCCCGGACTCCTCATCGACGGCTCCAGCCTCCAAGTCCCCTTCCTCGCCGACCTCGTCACCCTCGCCGACCCCGCAAGCCCCTGGACCTTCCTCAACTACCTACGCAGCCGCGACCGCCTCTTCCCCTTCTACTTCGCCGAGCGCTTCCACATCCAACGCGCCGAATACGACGCCTACTGCCGCTGGGTCACCGACCAACTCCCCGGACTCCACTTCAGCCACCAAGTCGACGCCATCCGCTGGAACCCCGAACGCACCCTCTACGAAGTCGACTTCACCCAACTCGACACCCACGGCGAAGTCGAAGCCCTCGGCCGCGCCTACACCCGCCACATCGCCCTCGGCATCGGCACCGAACCCTTCATCCCCGAACCCCTCAAACCCCTCGCCCAAGCCGAATCCATCCCCGTCATCCACTCCGCCGACTACCTCCACCACCGCGAACAACTCCTCCAGGCCGAACACATCACCGTCATCGGCTCCGGCCAATCAGGCGCCGAAATCTTCCTCGACCTCCTCCGCGCCCGCCCCGCCGGACACGAAAAACTCCACTGGCTCGCCCGCACCAGCGCCTTCGCCCCCATGGAGTACTCGAAACTCGGCCTCGAACACTTCACCCCCGACTACAGCCGCTACTTCCACGCACTCCCCGAATCCGTGCGAGACGAACTCGTCCCCCACCAATGGCAACTCCACAAAGGCATCGACGCCGACACCATCGCCGCCATCCACGACGAGCTCTACCGACGCACCCTCCACGGAGGCTGGCCCGACACCACCCTCACCCCCGGCGTCCACGTACGCACCGCAGGCCGCCTCGCCAACACCCGCGTCGAACTCCACCTCGAACACACCCAACAGAACACCCGCACCCGCCTCACCACCGACGCCGTCATCCTCGCCACCGGCTACCGCGAACGCCCCCTCGACCGCCTCCTCACCGGCCTCACCCCACACATCCGCCGCGACGCCGCCGGACGACCCCGCATCGACAACCAGTTCCGCCTCGAACTGGACCCCACCGTCACCGGCAACATCTACGTACAGAACGCCGAACGCCACACCCACGGCGTCGGCGCCCCCGACCTCGGACTCGCCGCCTGGCGCAGCGCCACCATCCTCAACAACCTCACCCGGACCAACGCCTACCCCCTCCCAGAACGCACCGCCTTCACCACCTTCGGCCTCACCCCCCAGAACACCCCCCACATCCCCCACCAGCACCCCGCCCTCATCCCCCTCGCCCAAGGCAACTGACCCCCACACCCACAACAGAAGGCGGCCGCCCCCTCAAAGAGGAGACGGCCGCCCTTAGACCGACCCGCACATGGGGGGCGGCGTCGCGGGGCTGGGTGCGCACATCTGCGGCGTTGTCGTCAGTCAACAACTCCCCCATAGCCCGAAAGGCATGGGAGGGG
>NZ_JBFBCG010000063.1:0-43534 GCF_040683105.1 Streptomyces sp. NPDC051020
CCAGCGCGAACGCGCCATGAAAGGCTTCCGCTCCGTCGGCGGAGCCGAGCAGTTCCTGGCCGCGTTCAGCGGCATCTCACCCCACTTCAGGCCCCGCCGCCACCTGATGACCGCCACCGAATACCGCACCGAGATGACCACCCGCTTCGCCATCTGGGACCAGATCACCGGCGCCACCGCCCTGCCCACCGCAGCGTGACCCAGGCCCCCGCCCGACCCCTCCACGCCCTGACGCGCCCTCAATCGATCAACACCCCACCAACGTGACAACGCCCCGGGAAGGCCATGGAATCCTCCGCGGCGGTGAAGACGACGCAGACGGGATCCCCCCAGAACGGTGAGACATCGATCAGCGGGTCGCCCTCCATGAGGCGAAGCCAGGCTCGAACCGTGCTGACGCGGGGACTGACCCCCTGAGCATGATCACGGAACGAACGACCGTGGCGCTCCTCGCCCAAGTCTCGATCTCGCAACCGGGGGTGACGAGCCATCCGGGGGGTCTTGGCCTGGCTCGACAAGCCGAGTTCAGGCGGACTCTTCGATCTGAGCCGCTCGCCGGCGTGGCTGCCCTGACGGACCGGCCGGTGCCGACCTCGGCTCGGCCGCCGGCGGGTGCAGCGGCAGCGCCATCCGGAGCAACGAGCCGCTCGGCGGCTCGGACACCACAGTGAGGCCACCGCCATGGCCCTCGACGATGGCGCGCACGATCGCCAGGCCGAGCCCGGTGCCGGGGCGCCCCGACGACTGAGGTTGGCCGCTCCCGTCGTCGGCTTGCGACCGAGTGAAGCCGATGCCCGTGTCCTCCACGTCGACCACGGCACCGTTGCGGGTCGCGCGACAGCGCAGCGCGATGGTGTCCCCATCCACGGTGAACTTCACGGCGTTCTCCACCAGGGCGTCGAGGGCAGCCTCGAGCCGGGACTCGTCACCCTCGACCAGGACGGAGGGCGCGTCCAGGAGCCAGTCACGGTCCGAGGCCGGCCGCCACCGCTGGACCGTCCGCTGCAGGAGAGAGCCGAGGTCGACGGGGCCCCACTCGAACGTGGTGGACTCGTAGGCGTCGGCCAGGACGAGGAGACGCCCGGCGAGGCCGCCGAGCTTGTCCAGCTCGTCCACCACGACGTCGAGGTCGTCCTTGCTCTCCGGGGTCGGCAGCTCGTTCCGGACCATCTCCGCGTAGCAGCGGGCCACCGTGATCGGCGTACGCATCTCGTGCGAGCAGTTGCGGACGAACAGCTCCTTGACCTCCTGCGCGCGACGCTCGCGCTCGACAAGGCTCTGAGTCTCCGCGAGGGCAGCGGCCCGCCGGTGTACGTGCCAGACCATGGTGAGGAACACCAGCGCCATCAGCGGGACCTCGGCGAGTTCGTCCCACTCGGCGTAGCCCTTCGCTATGAACCGGCTCAGCGCAGTCCCCGTGACCAGGGTGACCACGGTCAGCACGACGGACGTGCGACGGGCAGACCAGCTCTGGAAGCCGTAGACGACGGACATGCTGATCCACACCAGGTGGAACACCACGGTCTCGAGGGCGGGTGCGATGAGCAGCAGCAGCTGGCTGCACGCGGCGAACAGCACCCAGCCGACGAAGACGAGACGTTGGCGCTCAGCCGGCACTGAACGCGTACCCAACATTGCGCACCGTCTCGATGACCGGCCGGGGCACCTTGCTGCGGATCCGGCGGACCGTCGCGTCGACCACGTTGCTCCCAAGGTCGTCGGCGTAGCCCCAGATGCTCGCGAGGAGTTCACGCCGGCTGCACACCTCCCCCGCTCGCCGCATGAGGTGGCCGAGCAGCATGAACTCACGGTGCGACAGGGGCACCTCTCTCCCGTCTAGGCTGAGCGCCTGCCGCTCGAGATCGAGGGTGACCTCCCCGACGTGAAGCCACCGCTGGGAAACGCTGGTGGGGGACGCACGGAGCCTGGTGCGGATACGCTCCACGAGCTCCGCGGTCGCGAAGGGCTTGCCGAGGAAGTCGACGGCCCCGATCTGCAGGCAACGGACCCGGGTGGCGACGTCCATCACGGCGGACAGGACGAGAACCCGCTGGTCGGGTCGTCGGTCGAAGGCGCGCTGCATCACCTCGAAACCGTCGAACCCCGGCAGCATGAGATCGAGCACGACCAGGTCGAACTCGCCCTCGCGCAGGCGGCGTACGGCGTCCGGACCGGACCCCGCGCTGTCGACGACGTGACCCTCCGCTTCCAGCGTGCGCTTGAGATAGGCACGTAGCCGCGCCTCGTCCTCGACGACCAACAGCCGAGCCATGGTGGCTACCGCCTCCTCACCCCGCCGCGCACTCGACAGCGCCCCCTGGGCTGTCATCTGCGGCTGCCCTCGGATCTTATAAGGGCCGCACCCGGCGTTCCACAGGCGATCTCGGAAAGATGTCGGGATCGCCCCGGTTCGGTGCCCGCTGAAGGTGACTGCGATGACGTTGCGCAAGTAGTTCTGTACGCCGGGCAACGACGCGGCCGGCGCGCCGACGTCCCTCGTGGTCCGGCCTCGTGACGCCCCGTCATGACACCTGGATGAGAGGCGCGTCATCTTTGGCCCTGCCCTCGGCGGCCGGCCACAGACTTGCCGCGCGCACGGCACCGGCCGGTGGCAAGGGCTCGTTCCCTCGTTCTCGCCGCCTCCCGGTGGGCCAAGGGGGCCGGACCCGAGCACTCAAGTGGCGGCGAGTCACCAAGGGGAGAGGGAAGGCGTGTTCAGCAAACAGGCAACGAGATGGCCAGGGAAGCGGAGACGGCGCACCGTCGCGCTGATCGGCGCCGAGGCGATGGTGGCGATCTTGATGGGTCTGCCGCCGTCGCCGGTCGAGCAGGCGCAGGCGGCCGCCATCAGCGGGCCGAGCAGCCCGACGGACGAGACGAAGGTGCCGCACTACTTCGGCCCGTGGGCGAACTGGGCCAACAGTCCGCTGACCCTGTCGAAGGCCAGGGTGACCATCAAGTCCACCGCGATGTCGGTGGGAAACCCGTTGGTCGAGCGGGCATACGCGACCGACTACGCGACACCGCAAGGCAAGCTCGGGCCGGTGCTCGTCGTCCTGGGCGACTCTCCGCTGCCCGACGGCACCCTCAAGAGCTTCCAGACCTGGAACCAGGTCAAGCCAGGGGAGAGCCCCTCGCCATCCGAGGGCGGCCTCTTCCACGCCTACGTCCTGCGGCCGACGGACGCACCGGACAAGTACACCGTTGTGGCCGACAGCGGGCTGAAGACGGTGCCCAAGCCGACCGCGGCAACCGGCGAGGTCACGACGCACGACGTCCCCGACGTTGCCGTGCAGGCCGGCGACGTCATCGGTTTCTACGGTGAGGGCATCCCGGTCGACACCGGTCTCGGCTCCCACACCGACACCTTCATGTACCCGGCAGGCGTCGACAGCACCACATCTCCGCCGACCAACGTGCCTCCGGCCGAGGGGGGCACGGTGACGGTGGGTTCGGCCGGCTACCCGCTCCACCCGACCCAGGACCGGCAGTACTCCTTCGGGGCACAGGTGGTCCCGGCCGGCGCCGGGACCGGCGCCGAGGCGACGGCCACGGTGGACCCGCAGACCGGCGGCATCGCCGGCATCGACGTGACCGCCCCAGGGCACGACTACGTCGCCGGCGCGACGTCGGTCACCATCGACGGCGGCACCACCGCAGCGACCGCGAAGGCCACCGTCAAGTCGACCGGGGCCGTGGTCGGCCTCACGGTCGGCGCGGGCGGCGGCGGCTACGACGGTTTCACGGTCGACATCACCGGCGGCAGCGGCAGCGGTGCTGCCGCAACGGCCTTCGGCGGGGTGGACGCCGTGACGATCACGGACGGCGGGTCGGGCTACACCATGCCGACGGTGGACTTCGACCTCCCCGACGACCCGAACGGCACAGTGGCCAAGGGTCACGTCGACCCGGGCGATCTCGCTGCCGACGGCAGCGTCACGAAGGTGACCGTCGACGACCCCGGCAGCGGCTACAGCAGCGCACCCGGCGTCGTGATCCGCAACGGGACGTTGGCCGACCCGATCAGCGGCGCGACGCCGGCGAAGGTCTCCAGCAGCCTGAAACTCGTGGCGCTCACGGTGGACAAGATCGGCTCCGGCTACACCGGAACGCCCGATGTCACCGTCACCGACCCGACGGGCAAGGGAGGCACCGGGGCAACGGCGAAGGCCGTGACGGACATCGGGGCTATCAGTGGAATCAAGGTCACCGACCCGGGGGCCGGCTACCTCTCGGTCGGGATGAAGAAGTTCCAGGACAAGCTGCCGATCACCTGCGACCCCGGGGCGGACGGCACGGGTTGTCCTGACGTCGCACAGCTGCATGAACCGTCGACGAAGCCGTCGGAGAAGTTCATCCCCGTGGGTGTGCCGGAGCCTGTCACCACCAACGGCAAGGCGGCCGACGAATACGTCATCGGTCTCGTGCAGTACCTCACCCGGTTCTCCTCGGACCTGCCGCCGACCCTGGTGCGGGGCTACGTCCAGCTGTCGACGGACGCGGTGCCCGGACGGAAGGTCCCGCTCTACAACGAGCTGATGGACGGCACCAGGCAACCGCTGCCGTACACGGGTGTGACCTCACCGCAGTGGATGGGCCCCCTCATCGCCGCGACCAAGGACCGGCCGGTGCGGATCGTGTTCCGGAACCTGCTCCCGAAGGGCGCCGACGGTGACCTGTTCCTGCCGGTCGACAGCACCGGCATGGGCGCCGGCATGGGCCCGATGGCGATGCCCGCACCGAAGAACGACGGCACCGCCACGGACGAGGTGCGCAATCCCATGTGCACGAACGACAAGGCCGGCTGCTTCACGGACAACCGGGCCACGTTGCACCTGCACGGCGGCAACACGCCGTGGATCAGCGACGGCACCCCGCACCAGTGGATCACCCCGGCAGGCGAGACCACGGACTGGCCGCAGGGTGTCAGCGTGCAGAACGTGCCGGACATGGTGGATGGCAGCGGGGCGACGCTCTGCGCGGCGAAGGACGACGGCTGCTCGACGTTCTACTACACCAACCAGCAGAGCGCGCGGCTGATGTTCTACCACGACCACTCCTACGGCATCACCCGGCTGAACGTGTACGCCGGCGAGGCTGCGGGCTACACCATCACCGACGACACGGAGAAGGCGCTGGTCAACAGCGGAACGATCCCCGACGCGGGTGACACCATCCCGCTGCTCGTCCAGGACCGCACGTTCGTGCCGGACGACTCGCAGCTCAAGGACCAGAAGGACGCCAACGGCAAGATCGTCTCCTACGGTCAGGACCCCACCTGGAACACGAAGCGCTGGGGCACCAAGGGCAGCTTCTGGTACCACCACGTCTACATGCCTGCGCAGAACCCGGGCGACCCGTCGGGCATGAGCGCGTACGGGCGCTGGATGTACGGGCCGTGGTTCTGGCCGCCGGCCCACGACACCACGTACGGGCCGATCGCCAACCCGTACTACGACCCGAAGTGCAAGCTGGACGACCAGTCGACCTGGCAGTACCAGACCGCCCCGTTCTGCGAGCCGGAGCAGATCCCCGGCACGCCGAACATCTCGATGGGCATGGAACAGTTCAACGACACACCCATCGTCAACGGGGTCGCCTACCCGAAGGTGACGCTTCAGCCGAAGACCTATCGGATGCGGCTGGTCAACGCCGCGAACGACCGGTTCTTCAATTTCCAGTGGTACAAGGCCGACCCGACTCAGGGCGACGGCACGACCGAGGTGGCGCTGAACCAGAACGAGCTGGCGGCCGCGCAGACCGACCCGAACGTGTCGCCCACTCCGGCGGACGCGAACAACGACGCCGCCGGGCCGGACTGGATCCAGATCGCCAACGAGGGTGGCTTCCTGCCGGCGCCGGCTGTCATCGACGGTCAGCAGCCGACGACCTGGATCACCGACCCGACGCGCTTCGACGTCGGCAACGTGGACAAGCACTCGCTGACTGTCGCGCCGGCCGAGCGGGCCGACGTGCTGGTGGACTTCTCGAAGTTCGCCGGCAAGACGCTCATCCTGTACAACGACGCACCCGCGGCCTACCCGGCACGTGTCTCGTCGTACGACTACTACACGGACGCACCCGACCTCAGGTCGGCCGGCGGCGCACCGAAGATCCTGCCGGGGTACGGGCCCAACACCCGCACCGTGATGCAGGTGACCATCGCAGACACGACGCCGGCTCCGGCGTTCAACCTGGCAAAGCTGCAGGCCGCCTTCAAGCACCATGCAGACGGCTCGGGCGTCTTCGAGTCGGGGCAGAACCCGGTGATCGTCGGACAGGCGGCCTACAACTCGGCGTACGGCACGAGCTTTGCCGCCAGCAGCAACTGCAACGTCAAGAACTCGTCCGTGAACACCTGTGACGGCTTGGTCCGCGTGCACGACACGTCGACGTTCGGCTTCAACACGCTCAAGGCACCGAACGCCAAGATGACGATGCCACTGCAGCCGAAGGCCATCCACGACGAGATGAATGCGACGACGTTCGACGACTTCGGTCGGATGCAAACCAACCTCGGCGTCGAGGCGCAGCCACCGACGCCGGGGGGTCAAAACGCGACATTGTACCCGTACATCAACCCGCAGACCGAGCTGATCGACGGCACCGACCTGCCCAGGGCAGACATGAAGATGACACCTGTCAGCACCAACAAGGACGGGACGCAGATCTGGCGGTTCACCCACAACGGGGTGGATACGCACCCGATGCACTTCCACCTGTACGACGTCCAAGTCCTCAACCGGGTGACCTGGGACAACATCATCATCAAGCCCGACGCCAACGAGCTGGGGTGGAAGGATACGGTGCGGATGAGCCCGCTGGAGGACACGATCGTCGCGCTGCGGCCGGTCGTGCCGACGGTGCCGTTCGAGGTGCCGAACTCCGTCCGGCTGCTCGACCCGGCGATGCCACTCGGTGACACGTCGATGTTCAACAACACCGATCCGCAGGGCAATCCGACGGCAGCCATCACCAACAAGTTGGTGAACTTCGGCTGGGAGTACGTCATCCACTGTCACATCCTCAGCCACGAGGAGATGGACATGATGCGTCCCGAGTCGCTGGCGCTGCCGCCGTTGAAGGCGAACGGGCTCTCGTCAACTGTCGTGGGCACGGGCGAGAGCGCCCGGATCCGGCTGGAGTGGCAGGACAACTCGATCAACGAGACCTCCTTCGTCGTCCAGCGGACGAGTAACGGCGGCACCACGTGGGTCGACATCGGCACAGTCGACTCGCCACTGGACCAGCCGAACACCCACGGGACCCGCGCCTTCGTCGACCCGACGGCATCGGTGACCACGCAGTACCTCTACCGGGTCGTCGCACTCAACAAGGTCGGATACGGCGGCGAGTTCCCGAGCATGACGGTGAAGTCGGTGTCGGACCCGCTCCAGGTGACCCCAGCACCGTGATGTCGGGAAGGCGGGACCCCGATCGCGGCTGAGTGGCCACGTACGACAGGAGGGCGGGACCCCGGCCCACCCTCCTGTCTCTCCGCGGGGACCGGAGCCGGGCCGCTCCGTCCGGCCCCCGAGCCACACCACCGGCGCCACCCACCCCCCATCCGGCGCCGGTGGTGTGCTCCCCCCCGGACACCCTCCCCGTACGGCGACCGCCTGCGGGCCATGGCCGGCGCCGACATGGAGTGGTGGTTCTCCCCCGGACCGGTGCAAGAACGCCTCAACCGACGGAGCCCGGCCGGCGCACCCGACGATTCAGCCCTGGAGGGAGGTGAGCCAGGCGGTCAGCAGGCGGTTGACCTCCTCGGGACGCTCCTGCTGGATCCAGTGCCCGCAGCCGTCCAGGATGTGGGTGGAGACCAGGCCGGGGAGGGTGGCTGGGTAGGCGTCGATCGCGTCGGCCATCCAGGTCGTGGAGGCGTCCAGGGCGCCGCCGATGAACAGGGACGGCTGCTTGATCGGGGCGCCACCGTACTGGGCGAGGTCCTCCCAGTCGCGGTCCATGTTGCGGTAGCGGTTGAGGGCCCCGGTCATGCCGGTGCGCTCGAACTCCCCGGCGTACACGTCGAGGTCGTCCTCGGTCAGCCAGGCGGGCAGCTTGCCGCCGGGGAAGCGGTCACGCAGCCGGCCGCCGGTGCGGGCCACAAAGTGCGGGTCGGGCTCGCCCGGGGCGGGCATGGTGTCGGCGGACATGGCCGCGTAGAAGCCCGCGAGCCAGCCCCGGACATCGGGCTCCATCTCCGCTTCGGCCCGGCCGGGCTCCTGGAAGTACGAGACGTAGAACTCCTGGTCGCCGCCCATCTGCGCGAAGACGTCGGTGGGGCGGGGGCCGCCGGGCGGCGCGTAGGGGACGCTCAGCAGTCCGACGGCACGGAAGACCTCGGGATGGAGCAGGGCGGAGGCCGCCGCGATGCTGGAGCCCCAGTCATGCCCGACGACCACCGCCCTTTCCTCACCCAGGGCGCGCACCAGGGCGACGTTGTCCTCCACCAGGTCGAGCATCCGGTAGGCGTCCGTCGCGGCCGGCTTGGAGGAGCGGCCGTAGCCGCGCACGTCGAGCGCCGCAGCCCGGTACCCCGCCGCCGCGAGGGCCGGGAGCTGGCGGCGCCAGGAGTACCAGGACTCGGGGAAGCCGTGGACGAGCAGGACCAGCGGTCCGGTGCCCTGCTCGACCAGGTGCAGGCGCCCGGCGGGTGCCTCGATGGTGCGGTGGCGCAGGTCGGCGGACGGCGCGGGCTGGTGCATCGCTTCTCCTCGGTTCACGGGCGGTCGCGGTTACCCACCGATCATGCGGCGCGGCGGCTGCCCGACGCGAGCACCCTTGCCATCCTGGCAAACTGGCAGGACAGAGGGGTGGAGGCGGTACGGCCGGAGGGAGCGGAGCGACGGTGACGGACGACGGCATAGCCGACACGCTGGCGGCCATGGGCCCCCGGCTGCGGACCGCGCGCGAGCAGCGCGGCGCCACGCTCACCGGCGTCAGCCGCGCGACCGGCATCTCGCTGAGCACGCTGTCGCGGGTCGAGACCGGCCGGCGCAAGCCGACCCTGGAGGTGCTGCTGCAGCTCGCGAAGGCGTACGACATCTCCCTGGACGAGCTGGCCGGCACCGCACCCGTCGCCGCGGCCGGACCGCGCACCCCGATGCCGCAGCGTCCCGGCGACGAAAAGGCGGTGCTGCCGCTGACCCGGTACGTAGGGGGCCTGCACGCCCACAAGCACGTCCTGCCCGCCGTCGACGCGCCGCCGGCACGGCCGCGGCAGGTCTCCCACGACGGGTACGAATGGCTGTGCGTCCTGTACGGGCGGCTGTGGCTGGCGCTCGGCGAGCAGGACCTCGTCCTGAGCGCCGGGGACGTGACCGAGTTCGACACCCGCACCGCCCACGGAGTCGCGAACGCCGGACCCGGCGGACCGGTCGAATACCTGATCATGTTCGGGCCGCAGGGAGAGCGCCTACGACCGCGCACCCCAGCCCCCGGCCGCGGGGCCCGGTAGCGCGGAGCACAGCGTCCGGGACCACTCCCCCCGCGACGGTTCCTGCGGCTTCACGCCTCGGCGGCGTCCGCATCGCGCAGCGGGCGCAGGCCGCCGGGCATCTCGGGCACCAGGAAGGAGTACCGGCCGAGCATCTTGTCGGCCCAGTACAGCGCAACGGACCATCCATGCAGATACCACCAGGGGCGAATACGTACTAATGCCAGCTCTCTGCGGAGCCCTTCGCCCGGAGCAGGCCCCCGCGTCCGACATGAGACATCAACGGGCTGAGACAGGCCGACAGGTCACATAACCCCGTCGAGGACCGTCCCCGGGAGCAGCTCCATCCCGGCAGTGGCCAGGTCCATCCACTGTGAGGTGACGACCCGGCCCGACCGGGCGTACAGGGTGACCGTGTCCTCGGCGCGCACCATGATCGTCCGGTGTCCGTCGAATTTCGGCTCGTACCACCAGCCCGGCCGCTGCGGCAGCACCGGTTCGGCACGGGCCATCTGCCGGTCCGCGGCCGGGGTGGGAAGTGCAGACACCAGCCGCCCGCCGGGCGGGACGCAGTCACATCCTGTCGACGTTTTCCTCACGCCCGGCGGGAGCCCCCTCAACAAGCCACGAGTTTTGACAGCAGTCGGCCTCCATCTGGGCCAGCCGCGGGCATGTCCGCACGTTCGCGGAGTCGAAACCGGGTGAGCCTGGCTTGTGGGGTTGAAGTTGTCGCTGCGGTAGCTTCTACCGTCCTTACCAGGGCCGGAGAGACCGGCCCGGTGACGCTTTCGTGAGGGAGGCGGCGATGGATTGGCCGATCGCGGAGGTGGCTCGGATGTCAGGCGTGACCGCCCGGACACTTCGGCACTACGACGAGATCGGTCTGCTGCCGCCCGCCCGGACTGCGGGCAACGGTCGCCGCGGCGTTGTCAGGTTGAGCGAGTGCTCGAGGGTGTGAGCCGGTTCGGCGCGTTTCGGCTTCGGTGGTGACAGCGGCTCAGGCTATGGCGGGCAGGCCGGCGACACCGGTGATCTGGTCCCAGATCTCGAAGCGGATGATCATCTCGGCGCGGTAGGTCGGGGCGGTGAGGAGGTGGCGGCGGGGTCGGAAGTGGGGTGAGATGCCGCTGAACGCGGCCAGGAACCGTTGTGCGGCACCCACCGATCGGAACCCTTTCATCGCGCGCTCGCGTTGCCTCGTCGGCTGGTGGGAGTTCTCGGCCCGGTTGTTCAGGCCCTTGTGCGAGCGGTGTTCGACCGACGGCATCACCGCGCGGTGGGCGGCGCCGTAGGAGCGGAGCTTGTCGGTGACGATCACCCGGGGCACCGACCGGGTCTTCTTCATCAGCTTCCGGAAGAAACGTCTGGCCGCGGCCTCGTCCCGCCGGTTCTGCAGCAGGATGTCGAGCACGTTCCCGTGCTGGTCCACGGCCCGCCACAGGTACCGCTGCACGCCGTTGATCTTGACGAACACCTCGTCCAGGTACCACTTGTCACCAGGCCCCGGACGGCGCCGGCGCAGAGCAGCGGCCTAAGCCGGGCCGAACCGGCGCGTCCACTGGTGGACTGTCTCGTGGCTGACCTCGATGCCGCGCTCGAGCATCAGCTCCTCGATGTCGCGCAGGCTCAGGTTGAAGCGGTGGTACAGCCACACGCAGTGGGAGATGACTTCCGGCGGGAAGCGGAAACCCCGGTACGACGGCGTCATCACGGGACAGCCCCTCCAGCGATCCGACCAGACGGATGATCATGCCGCCCGAGGAGGCCACCACTCAACCTGACAACACCCCGCCAGGGGCTCGGGCCCTGCGTCGCGCTCGCCTCGGGCTCGGTCTTGGCCTCGCGCGGTCACAGCTTCACGCTCGAGTTGGGCTTCACGCTCGAACCCTTCTCAGCTGTGCGCTCGGGCCCACTCCGCCTCTGCCTCGGCTGGGAGTCTGCGCCTCGCAGCAAGGAGCTTTTCGGTCCTGGCCGCGGTGCTGTCCTCCGTTGACCATGAGCAGCGGCCCGATCTAAATTCCCTTTAGTGGACCGGTCGTCTAATGCATCCGGTCTCTGTCAGAACCGTTCCACCACCGCAAGAAAGGGTCACCACAATGAGCATTCAGACGCAGAAGGTCGCGGTCGTCACCGGAGCGTCCCGGGGCATCGGCGCCGGCCTCGTCGAGGCCTACCGCAAGCTCGGCTACGCCGTCGTGGCCACCGCCCGCTCGATCGCCGCGTCCGACGACCCGGGCGTCCTGACTGTGGCCGGCGACGTCGCCGACCCGGCCACGGCCGACCGCGTGGTCGCCGCCGCCCTGGAGCGCTTCGGCCGGCTCGACACACTGGTCAACAACGCCGGCGTCTTCGTCGCCAAGCCGTTCACCGAGTACACCGACGAGGACTACGAGGCAGTAACTGGAGTCAACCTGACCGGCTTCTTCCACATCACCCGCGCGGCCGTCGCCGCCATGCTGGCGGGCGAGGGCGGGCACATCGTGAGCATCACGACCAGCCTGGTGGACAACGCCGACTCCCGGGTGCCGTCGGTGCTGGCCTCGCTGACCAAGGGCGGCCTGCAGTCCGCGACCAAGTCACTGGCGATCGAGTACGCCGCGCGTGGCATCCGTGCCAACGCCGTCTCCCCCGGCACCATCAAGACCCCGATGCACGCGCCCGAGACCCACGACACCCTGGCCGGGCTGCACCCCGTCGGCCGCATGGGCGAGATCACCGACATCGTCGACGCCGTGCTCTACCTGGAGACCGCCCCCTTCGTCACAGGCGAGATCCTGCACGTCGACGGCGGCATGAGCGCCGGCCACTGACCGCGCACAACGCAGCATCGAGGAGAACTCCCATGACCACCACACCTCAGGACGAAACCGTACTGCGTGAGATCCTCGACGGCTGGAAAGACGCCGTCGACCGGCACGAGGCGAAGCGCGTCGCCGGGTACTTCACCGAGGACGCGATTTTCCAGGGGCTGCACCCCTACACCGTCGGCCGCCCCGGGATCGCGGAGTACTACGACTCCCAGCCGATCGGCCTGGCCGCCAAGTACCGGATCCTTGAGACCCGCCGCTTCGCGGACGACATCCTGCTGGCCTACCTGCACGTCGACTTCTCCTTCACAGATCGCCCGACACTCGGCGTCAAGCTCAGCGTGCTGGTCCGGCAGACAGCGGACGGCTGGGCCATCGCCCACTACCAGGTCTCGAAGCTCGACCGATCCCGACTGATACGGATCGTGGCCCCGGCCCGGCTTCCGCTGGGAACGGGGCCCTGTCCAGAAGAGAACGTGGCCCGAAAGATGAGGAGTGCATGACCGAGTGGAACGACCGGCGCCGACTGCTGGTGCGGGGCGGGCGAACGGCGTTGATAGGCCGTCAGGCTGAGCGCGACAACCTGGGGGGGCTAATCGCCGCGGTACGGTCCGGCCAGGGGCGGGCACTGGTGGTGCGCGGCGAGGCGGGGGTGGGGAAGACCGCGTTGCTGGAGCACCTCGTCGAGACGGCGTCCGGCTTCCAGACACTGCGGGTGGTCGGCGTGCAGTCCGAGATGGAGCTCGCGTTCGCGGGGCTGCACCAGCTGTGTGTGTCTCTGCTCGGCGGGGTCGATGCACTGCCCCCGCCGCAGCGGTCCGCGCTGCGGACTGCGTTCGGGCTCAGTGAGGGGCCGCCGCCGGACCGGTTCCTGGTCGGGCTGGCAGTCCTGTCCCTGCTGTCGGAGGCGGCCGGCGACCGTCATCTGCTGTGCGTGGTCGACGACCAGCACTGGCTGGACGAGGCGTCGGCGCAGGCGCTGGGCTTCGTGGCGCGGCGGCTGGCTGCCGATTCCGTGGGGCTGGTGTTCGGCACCCGGATGTCCGGTCCGGAGTTGGAGGGCCTGCCGGAACTGCCGGTCGTGGGGCTGCCGGACATCGAGGCGCGACAGTTGCTGGACGCGACGCTCCCCGGCCCGGTGGACGAACGGGTACGCAACCAGATCGTGGCCGAGAGCAGAGGGAATCCACTGGCACTGCTGGAGCTGCCGCACAGCCTGACCCCGGAGGAAATGGCCGGCGGCTTCGGGCTGGCCAGCGCCAGCACGGTGCCCGAGCGGATCGAGAAGAGCTTCGGCCGACAGTTGCGGGGCCTGCCCGCTGACACCCGCCGCCTACTCCAGCTCGCGGCTTCCGATCCCCTGGGGGACGCACCCCTCACGTTCCGAGCGGCCGCGTATGTGGGCATCCCGCAGCAGGCTGCCGCGGCGGCCGTCAAGGCCGGCCTGGCGGACTTCGGCGTCCGGATCCGGTTCCGGCATCCGCTGCTGCGCTCGACCGTCTACCGTTCCATTTCGGCGGACGACCGTCCGGTGCTCCATGACGCGTTGGTGCGGGCCATGGGGTCGGCGGCGGATCCCGAGCGTCGGGCCTGGCACCGGGCGCAAGCCGCGGACGGACCCGATGAAGAGATCGCGATGGAACTGGAACGCTCGGCCGATCACGCCCGCGCCCGAGGTGGCCTGGCGGCGGCCGCGGCCTTCTGGCACAAAGCGGTGCTGCTCAGCGAGAACCCGGTACAGCGGGCCGACCGGATCCTGTCCGCCGCGCAGACCAATCTCGAGGCCGGCGCGTTCAAGACCGCTCTGGGCCTGCTGGCAAACGCCGAGGCCGGGCCGCTGGACGAGATACGGAGCGCTCGCGTCGACCTCCTGCGCGGGCACATCAGCTTCGCCTCCGGGATGGGGCCGGAAGCTCCGCGGCTGCTCCTGAACGCGGCTCGGCGGCTCCAGCCGTTGGATCGTGATCTAGCCCGTGACACGTTCCTGACCGCGTGGATGGCGGCCGTCTTCTCCGCCGGGCGAACCGTCGGCACGGATCTGGCGGAAATCTCACGCAGCGCGCGGGAGATGCTGGAGCCGACCGATCCTGCCACGACCGCCGATCAGGTCCTGGACGCCCTCACGCTGCTCGTCACCGACGGGCCCGCGGTGGCGGCGCCGAGCCTTCGCGCGGTGAACGACGCCTTCACGGGTCCGGGAATCGGCCCGGCCGAGGAACTAGCCCTGGGCTGGTTCGCGCAAGGCGCTGCCAGCGCGCTGTTCGACCTTCGCGCCTGGCGCGAGATGCTGGTACGCCAGGTGCAGGTCGCGCGCGAGGCCGGCGCCCTGGACCGGCTGCCGATTCTGCTGGGCTCGCTCGGCGCGGTGACCGCCTGGCAGGGCGACTTCGCCACCGCTGCCGGACTGCTCGTCGAGTCCGACGCGGTATGCCAGGCCACCGGAACCCAGATCGCCCCGTTCATCGCGATGATGCTTGCCGCCCAGCAGGGCGATCCGGACGAGGGCCTGCCGCTGATCGAGGCCGTCGCCGAGCAGTGCCGGGCGGTGGGGCAGGGGGTCGCGGAAGCGTGGGCCAACTGGAACGGCGCGATTCTGAACAACGGCCTTGGCCGCCACGACCGCGCCTTCGAACTCGCTACTGCCGCCGCCCAGGAATCGCCGGGAATGTATCCGTCTCTGTTCACTCTGTCAGAACTCGTCGAAGCGGCGGTGCGGATCGGAGCGCCGGAAGCCGCCCACGCCGCCCTGACCACGCTCGCTCGGTCGACGCAGGCCGGTGCCACGGACTTCGGCCTGGGGCTGGAGGACCGCTGCCGGGCGCTGCTGGCTTCCGGTCCGGATGCCGAGCATCTGTATCTCAGGGCTCTTGAGCGCATGGGCCGCACCGAGACACGGACCGAGTTGGCCCGGACCCATCTGCTGTACGGGGAATGGCTGAGCCGCGAGGGCCGCCGCATCGACGCCCGAACCCAGCTCCGCGTGGCCCAGGGCCTGATGTCCACGCTGGGCATGGCCGCTTTCGCCGAACGCGCCCGTCGCGAGTTGCTCGCGCTCGGTGATCGCGCCCGGCCCCGGCCCAAGCCGGCTGCCGATGTCCTCACCGGCCAGGAAGCCCTCATCGCCCGTCTGGCCGCCGACGGCCGGACGAACCCCGAGATCGCTGCCCAACTGTTCATCAGTGCTCGTACTGTGGAATGGCACTTGCACAAGGTCTACATGAAGCTCGGCATCAATTCACGCCGCGAAGTGGCCTCGGCCATCGCCGGCCAAAGAACCTGACCGGAACTTTCCAGGGCGACATACCCTGCATAGAGTGCGTCCCTGAGGGATCATCAGCTGATTGAGCAGTTACTGGGCCATGCCCCTTTCCAAGGACAGTGACGGCATGGCGTCAGGATTGCCTCTCTCGGCCCGCCCGTTTCGGTGGTCGCGCTGCCAGGCGGCTCCTCAGTCCCCGATGAAGTCCAGCAGTTCCCGGTTGACCCGGTCGTCGTGCGTCCAGTGCAGGGCATGCGGCGCGCCGACGATCTCGATGTGGTCAGCCTTGGGCAGCAGCGTGCGCAGGTGACAGCCGGTGGCCCCGATGGGCAGGACGCGGTCTCGGTCCCCCTGCATCACCAGGACCGGCACGTCGATCGCGGCGAGGTCGGACCGGAAGTCAGTGATCCAGGTCGGAATCATCGCCGTGCAGGCTCGAGGCGACAGCTCGGCCGCCAGACGCTTCCAGGTGGCGACGTCCGCTGCATCCGTGACGGGCAGCTCCCCGCCGGGGCTGTCACCGGCGTCGAACATGGCGTCCACGAACTCAGAGAGATACCCGGCGTGGTCACGGCGGGCCCGTGCCATCAGCGCGTCGAACTCCGCCAGGTCGAGGCCGTCCGGCGTCTGTTCGGTGCGCAGCAGGTACGGCGGCAGCGGTGCCAGCAGCACCGCCCGTGCCACCCGGGCCGAACCGTAGGTGCCCAGATAGCGCACGATCTCGCCGGTCCCCATCGCGTGCCCGACCAGGACCACGTCGACGAGGTCCAGCCCGGTGAGCAGCGCGTCCAAATCTGCCGCGAAGACGTCGAAGCCGACATCGAAGCCATCGACGGCGGCCGGCGAGCGTCCGAAGCCGCGACGGTCGTAGGTGACGACGCGCCGGCCGGCCGCGAGCAACGGGCCGCTCTGCTTGGCCCAGGACCGTGCATCGAGGGGATACCCATGGATCAGGACGACCGGCGGGCCGTCCCCGTGGTCCTCGACGTAGAACTCGGCTGCGCCGGCGTAGCGATGCTCGGCGGTGATGTAGGTCACGGTGGTCCCTCGGGGGCTGGTGGGCGTGGCTTTCGAGGCACTCGGATCACTCCGTCTCAGACTTCCCGCAGCGGCCGCCGCGCACATCGGTCATCCGACTGCGACCGCTGGCATCGCGCCGTCGCCGCGCCGACACCGGGGCGCCCCGCACCTGGGACCAGGGGGTGGGCAAGGGGGGTCACGGGCGATTCCCGCGCCGGTACCGGGCACGCTGAGCAGCGGCGGGGAACGGACGAGAGTGAATGGTGGGGGATGGACGGACAGCAGACAGCAGGTGTCCGGTCGCACATGGTAGGGCGGACGCAGGACATTCACTGGATCTGCGAGTTCTTCGCTTCCGACCCCGGTCGAGGTCTGCACGTGATCGGGGAGGCCGGGGTGGGCAAGACCACCCTGCTGCACGCGGTCGCCGACGCGATGGGCGAGTCCGGCGCGCGGGTGCTGCGGGCCGGCGGCATCGAGTTCGAGGCCGACGTCGCCTTCGCCGGACTGCACCAGCTCCTCAGCCCGATCCTGGACCGGATCGGCGAGATGCCCCGCGAGTACCGGCTGGCCCTGGAGGTGGCCCTCGGATTCGGGACCGGCCCGGCGCCGGACCGGCTGATGGTCGTCAACGCCGTGCTCGCGCTGCTGCGGCCGGCGGCGGGGGAGACCCTACTGCTGGTCGTGGACGACCTGCCGTGGCTGGACCGGGCCAGCGCCGTGCTGCTGGGATTCGTGGCGCGGCGGCTGTCCGACACCCGGATCGGGTTCCTCGCCGCGTCCCGGGCCGGGGTGTCCAGCGTGTTCGAGGGCGGCGGACTGCAGGAATTCGAGCTGGCACCGCTGGACGACGACTCGGCGCGGCTGCTGCTCGCGGCACGCCACCCCGGGCTGGCCGACCGGGTCCGGGCCCGGGTCGTCGCCGAGGCCCAGGGCAACCCGCTGGCGCTGTTGGAGCTGCCGGGGCAACTGTCCGGCCCGCAGCAGGCAGCCCGCGAGGAGCTGCCCACCGTGCTGTCGCTCGGCGAGCGCACCCGCAGGCTGTATGTCGCCCGCATCTCGGCCCTGTCCGCCCCCGGCCGTCGCCTGCTGTTGCTGGCCGCCCTGGCCGACACCGGGGATCTCGGAGTGCTGCGGTCCGCGGCCGAGCTGATGGAGCACCACTCCGGCCAGGGGGGTCCCGATCCGGGGAGCGCCACGGAGCGGGCGGCGGAGGCGCTGGCCGGTCTGGCCGCGGCCGAACAGGACCGGCTGATCCGCATCGACACCGCAACACGGCGACTGGTCTTCCAGCATCCGCTGATCCGCTCGACGGTGGTCGACACGGCCACGCACACCCACCGCCGGGCGGCGCATCTGGCGCTCGCCGCGGCATTGGCGCACCGGCCCGAGGTCCAGGCCTGGCATCTCGCGGAGGCCGCCATCGAACCGGACGAGACCGTCGCCGCGCTGCTGCAGGAGGCAGCTCACGCCGTGCTGCGCCGCGGCGACCCGGTCGGCGCGGTGTCCGGGCTCATCAGAGCCGCCGACCTGAGCCCCGACCCGTGCGACCGCAGCCGCCGACTGGCCGAGGCCGCCTACCTCGGCGCCGAGGCCACCGGCGACTTCGCCAGGGCGGCCGAACTGCTCCGGCGCGCGCAGTCCGGATCGGACGGGCCGAACACGGATCTGGACACCAGCGGCTCACTGTACGCGGCGGCGGCTGCCGTGTACGTCCTCATCAACAACGACGCCGACCTCGACACCGTCTATCGCCTGCTGACCGGGGCGATCCTGGCCGCCGGACCCGACTACGACGCCGGCGACCCGGCCCTCATCGACGCGCTGCACGCCCTGCAGCTCGTCTGCTGGTGGAGCGGCCGGGCGGAGCTGTGGGCGCCGTTCCTCGAAACGGTCGCCAAACTGTCCCCGAAGCCGCCGCCGGTCCTCGAACTGGCCGGGCGGACGTTCCCGGACCCGGCTCGGACCGGCCACTCGGCCCTGCCCGACCTTGACGAGGTCCACGCCCTGCTGCGTTCGACGTCGGACCCAACGACCCTGGTCCGCGGCGCCACCGCGACGGTCTACCTGGACCGCGTCGGCGACATCCATGACCGGCTGTGGGAGCTGGTCCGCTCCGGCCGCGACGGCGACGGTCCGATCCGGCGCCATCTGGGCGCCCTGATGCACCTGTGTATGGAGGACTTCATCACCGGAAAGTGGGCGGAGGCACAGGAACTGGTCGATGAGGGAATGCGGCTGTGCGCCGCCGGCTACCCGTTCTTCTCGTGGTATTTCCAGTTCAACCAGGTGCTGTTGCACGGCGCGCGGGGCGAAGCCGACGCCGGCAATGCCCTGGCCGAGGATATGGTGCGCTGGGCCACCCGCCGAGGCGTCGGCTCCGCGGCAGCGTTCGCCCACCAGGCGCGCGCCCTGGTCTGTCTGGGCAGCGGGGACTACGAGGCCGCGTACCGGCATTCCACCGCCCTCACCCCAGCCGGCACGCTGGCCCCGTTCACCGCGCACGCCCCTTGGGGCATGTTCGACCTCGTGGAAGCCGCGGTACGTACCGGCCGCACCGCCGAAGCGGAAGCCCATCTGCGGGTCCTGCGGGAGCTGGAGATCGAGAAGATGTCCAACCGCTACGCGATGCTGATCGCCGGGGCGGCGGGCCTGCGGGCCGAGGACGAGGCGGCGATCGGCCACTTCCGCCGTGCGCTGTCTGTTCCGGGGGCGGACCGCTGGGTCTTCGAGTCCGCGAGGATCCGGCTGGCGCTGGGGGAACGGCTACGGCGTACCGCTGCCAGGGCCGAGGCCCGCGAGCCGCTGACCGCCGCCTTGCACGCGTTCACCCGCCTGGGGGCCAAGCCTTGGAGCGAACGGGCTCGCAAGGAACTGCGGGCTTCTGGGCACGCCACCAGAGGAGCGGGGGTGGGACCGTCGCTCACCGCGCAGGAGATCGAGATCGCCCGCATGGCCGCGACCGGACTGACGAACAAGCAGATCGGCGAGCGCCTCTACCTGTCGCACCGGACGGTGAGCGCGCATCTCTACCAGATCTTCCCGAAGCTCGGCATCACGACTCGTGCGGCCCTACGCGACGCGCTTACCGCGCTGCACAAGGAGGTATGACGCGCGCCATGGCTGTCGGATGACCGTGCTCTCGCGCGCGCTGAAACACGCGCGGTAGGAACAACAACAGCGCAACCGATCCCACCACCGGTTCCAGGGATCGCCTGTGACAGCGATCGAGGATTTCGCGTTCTCGACCGCCGCACGGGCGATCCCTTCTTGCTATCCCGATGAACGTTCCCAGGATTTCGAGAAGTCTCGACGCGAGCCGATAAAGCCAGGGTTCGGACCAGTGAGCTTCACAGGCGAATGAGCGAACACCCGCGACCCATGCTGGCGCTTGGGAGAACATGCGCCTCCCCGCCCTCGCAATGAGAGGGCGCCATCCCTGCCACACGGCAGAAAAGGAGTCTTCCGATGGAAGAAATCGAGAACACCGGCCGGCTCAGCACCGGCCGCCGCCGGTTCCTGGGCCTGGCCGCGGCCGCCGGGGCTGCCGCGGCGGCCGCGCAACTCGTTCTTCCGGGGCGGGCGCCGGCGGCGTCCGGGGCGGAGCCCGCCGCCGGTGCCGCGTTCCTCGGCGCTTCGGCACCGGGCGCCGCCGCCGTCCGCCCGTTCCGTATCAACGTCCGGCAGGAGGACCTCAACGACCTGCGACGGCGCATCAGGTCGACCCGGTGGCCGGACATGGAGACCGTCGCCGATCGGGCCCAGGGGGCGCAGTTGGCCCGGGTGCGGCCGCTGGTCGAGTACTGGGGTTCGGACTACAACTGGCGGCGGGTGGAGAAGCGTCTCAACGCCCTGCCGCAGTTCATCACGAACATCGACGGTGTGGACATCCAGTTCGCGCACATCCGCTCCAAGCACGCCGACGCCATGCCGATGCTGATGACGCACGGGTGGCCGGGCTCGATCATGGAGCTGCTGAAGGTCATCGACCCGCTCACCAACCCCACCGCCCACGGCGGGCGAGCCGAGGACGCGTTCCACCTGGTGCTGCCGACGCTGCCGGGCTACGGATTCTCCGGCAAGCCGACGACCTCCGGCCTGAACCCCGGGCGGGTGGCGGCGGCCTTCCACCAGCTCATGCTCCGTGTCGGCTACCACTCGTACGTATCCCAGGGCGGGGACTGGGGCGCCATCATCTCTGAACAGCTCGCAGTCCAGAGCCCGGCGGGCCTGCTGGGCATCCACATCAACATGCCGGGCACGGTGCAGCCGGACATCCTCCGCCACCTGCGCAACTTCGATCCCGCGCCGGCCTCCCTGACGCCCCGCGAGAAGATCGCCTACGATCGGCTGCTGCACTTCTACCGCGACGGGTTCGGCTACGCCGCCATGATGAACCAGAGCCCACAGACCATCGGCTACGCGCTCGCGGACTCGCCGAGCGCCATGGCCGCCTACTACTACGACAAGATCGCCGAGTGGACCGACAGCGGCGGCGTGCCGGAGAAGGTCCTCAGCTACGACGAGATACTCGACGCCATCTCCTTGTACTGGCTGACGAACACCGGGGCATCCTCGTCGCGGTTCTACTGGGAGGGCTACCAGGCCGGCGGCGGTCCCTTCAACGCCGTACCGATCCCGCGCCTGCCCGTCGCCGTGACGGTGTTCCCCGCCGAGATCTACCGTGCTCCGCGCAGCTGGGCCGAGCAGACCTTCGGCAACATCATCCACTGGAACGAGGTCGACAAGGGCGGGCACTTCGCCGCCTGGGAGCAGCCGCAGATCCTGACGCAGGAGCTCCGGACCGCCTTCAATTCCTTGCGCTGACGCAGAACGCGGGGCGGTCGCCCGAAGACCGCCCCGCCTCTTCGCATGCCCGACACTCTCGTCGGGACCACGCGACCGTGCAGCCGAGAAGGGCGTGCCGACCCTGACCGGCAGGATCGGCACGCCCCGTCTGCGGACCCGCGCAGCGCCCGAGCTCAGCGGCCGGGCAGGCGCGTGGTGATCTCCTGGACGTACCAGGTGTTGCCATCCGGGTCGGCGAAGGACACGAACGAGCCGTAGCTGGCGCGGTCGGCGGCGACACCGGGCACCCGAGCCGTGGTGCCGGCGTGGTGGAACAGGCCGCTGGCGTCGTGGAACACCTCGCTGACGTCCACGCCGCGCGCGACCAGGTCGGCTCGGGCCGCCTCGACGTCGCCGACCACCAGGTGCAGCCCCCGTTCCGAACCGGCTTCGGCGGCGGTGACGCCGGTGCCGAACAGCACCGAGCATGGCGAGCCGGGCGGCGTCAGGTGCACCAGGCGGTACCCCGGCTCGACCTCAAGGTCGACGTCCTCGCGCCAGCCGAGCTTGGTGTAGAAGGTCTTGGTCCGGTCCACATCGCTGACCGGAATCACCACGAGTTCGAGTCTGTAGTCCATGCCGTCCGTTTCTCTCGTTCGGAGTCCTGCCCGCTGGCCCCACCGCTGCTCGTGCGCGACGGCCAGCAGACCGTAGGGCTCGACCACCGCCGAGCCGCCGGCCAACCCGCCGATGTCCACGGTCGCCAGACTTCGCAACCAGTGCCGGAAGGCGCTGCGCCGTCGGGTCATGGATCCACGATCGCCGCCGACCGATCCGCCAAGCGCCAGGGAGGTCCCTGGTCCGGCGCCCTGGATCTGTTCCCGGGGCTCGGCAACGGCCGAACCGCCTCCTACTCGTCCGAGGACGGTGGGAGCCTGCTGGTGAGCTCACGGCCTGAGGAGATGCCGAGCTTGGCGTAGATGCGGCGCAGGTGCCATTCCACGGTGCGGGTGCTGAGGAACAGCTGGGTTCCGATCTCGGGGTTCGTCCGTCCCTCGCGCGCCAGGCGAGCGATCAGCGCCTCCTGCGGGGTCAGGTTCGCGGCGGGCTCGTTCAGCCAAGCCGTGCACGCCGAGGCCGGCGCGGATGGTGTGGGCGAAACGCAGCCGGTCCGCGCCTCCGCCCGGGTCAGCCCGCGGAACAGCTCCAGCAACACCAGAAGGTTCCCGCCGGTCTCGGCGAGGATCTGATCCTGCACCCGCTGATGCAGCGGCTCGGTGAGTGTGGACTCCAACAGGACGCGGGCATCGGGCTCGAAAAGCCCCGCCACCACAAGCCCGGGAAGGCCGTCCAGCTCCGGCAGCGGCGCGAGGGTGGCTAAGACCAGCGCGATCCGGTCCACGCCCAGTCGGCGCGCGACCAATGCCGGCGCGCACCGATGCCTGGTCCAGCCACTGGCAGTCGTCCACCACACCGCAACAGCAGCCCTGGCACACCGTCGATTCGCATCACTCGGCAACCGTGGGCCGAGGCGGCCAGCCAATCCAGCAGCTCGCTCCTCCCCACCCCCGAGTCGCCACGCAGCACGAGGACCTGGCTCTCCTCGCCGCGGACGTCCTTGATCAGCCGCTCCAGCTCGGTACGCTCGCGGTCGCGGTCCAACAACGTCGCGCGTACGTCGCCCGGCAGCATGTCCGCCCTCGCTCTCGCCCGTTGCTCCCGTCGGCCCGGAGGGACCACCGGAGGGCGGCAGCAGAAAGTAGGTGATGGCCTGGGCCCTGACACCGGACAAGGACTCGCCAGTCGCACCCCGGGCCTTGCGGGCGGATGCGGACCGGGTCGGAATCCCCGGTCGGAGCGAGCATCAGCAGCGGTCAGGAGACGAGCTGCTGGCCACCGTCGATGTCGTAGGTCGCGCCGGTGAGGGCGGTGTTGGCCATGAGATGCCCGGCCAGCGCGGCGACGTCCGCCGGCCCGACCACCCGCCCGATGGGCAGCGTGGCCCGCAGTTGGTCGCGCCGGGAGTCCAGGCCGTCCCCGAGCAGCCGCGCCGACAGCGGCGTGTCGACGAACCCCGGGGCTATGAGGTTGACCCGGATCGGCGCGATCTCTACCGCCAGGTTGGCGACGAGGGCGGGCTGCGCGGCGGTGACGGCCGCGAGGATCGACAGTCCCGGGCCGCGGCTGCGTCCGCCGGTACCGCTCAGGAACACCAGAGAGCCACCCGACCGGACCCGGCCGACGGCGTACCGGGCCACGGCGATGGGCAACCACAGGTGCTCGTCGAAGTCCTTGTGCGCCCGGTCGCGGTCGAGTTCTGCCAAAGGCGCGTAGTACGGGCCGCCACCGGTGACGAGCACGTGGTCGATGCGATCCGGCAGGTCACTGAAGAAGCTTTCGAGAGCGGCCGGATCGAGGGCGTCGAAGGCGGCGGTGGACCAAGGCTCCACATCCCGCGCGGCTCGTCCGAGCCGATCCGGGTCGCGGCCGGTCAGCACGACTTCAGCGCCTTCCGCGCGGGCCAGCCGCGCGGTCTCCAGACCGATGCCCGAACTGCCGCCGATCACCACCACGGTCTGTTCGGCGAGGCTGCCACCGCGGGCGGCGGCGCCGGCAACGGATGTATGGGTCATGGCCTGCTCCTGTTCAGTCTGACGAGACGGGATCACGCCTGAGGGTCGAGGCAGCCCAACCGCACCAGCGCCGGCTCCAGCTCCCGGCGCGAGGCGATCTCGAGCTTGGCGAAGATCTTCCGCAGATGCCATTCCACGGTCCGCCCGCTCAGACTGAGCCGGGCGCCGATCTCCGGGTTGGTGCGACCCTCGCAGGCGAGCCGGGCAATCATGGATTCCTGAGCGGTGAGCAGGCCCACCGCTTTCGTCGCCCGCCGCCGGACCCGCTCGCCGGCGACCGACAGCGCTCTTCGAGCGCGATCGGCGAAGGCCTCGGCGCCGAGCGTCGAGAGCTGGTCGAACGCGTCGCGGAGCGGGACCTGAGCCTGCCCGCGGCAGCCCTCCTGGTTCAGCCACTCGCCGTGCAGGAGTTGGGTGCGGGCCACCTCCAGCGGGAATCCGGTTCGGGAAAGCCGATCGACGGCCTCTCGGTAGAGGTCCTCGGCGGCCGGGCCGTTCGCCAGCAACGCTCGACAGCGCGCTTCGACTCCGAGTCCGAAGTCGGCATCCCCGGCTTGGGTCGAATCGGCCAGCCGGGCCAGGGCTTCGTGTGCGCTGAGCAGGTCCCCGGTCCGGACGGCAGCCTCCACGATCTCCGGCAGCGCCCACGAGGACGCGCCCACGCCCCACGGCTGCCAGCTCGAACGTACGGCCGCTGCCAGCGCCTGCTCGTGCCGGCCGAGGCCGTTGTAGAACACTGAGGCCGCCCATTCGGCGTGCGCGACGGCGGCACCGTGCCCATCGGCGCCCGCCTGCACGATCACGGCTCGGACCAGCTGCGGGGCCTCGGTCCAGTCGCCGCGCACAGCCGCCGCGGTCAACGCGGCAAAAGACAGGACCCTGATCCCGGTCGCCGCGCGCACCTGCTCGGCGTCGGCGGCGAGTTCTGCGGCGGCGACGAGGTCACCGGACCACGCAGCGGCCGTACCGAGGAGTTCCTGTACGACCGGCAGCCGGTGCACGGCGCCGGTCGCCCGGGCCAGCCGCAGGTGCAGTTCCAGCGCCGCCCGCCATGAACCGTGATCCCACAACGCTCCCGCGGCCGCCTGGGCGAACCAACCCCAGCGGACGACGTCCTCGGGCGCCATACCAGGACCGGTGAAGCGTTCGACCACCGATCGCAACGCAGGTGCCGCGTCGCGCGGACCCTTCGTCGCCAACCGGGTGAAGGCGTCCAGGACGATCTCCCGCGGGCAGGTGGGATCCGCCGCAGGCCGAGCGGTCCGGACGACAGCGCTGATCTGTCCGAGGGTCGCGGAACCGCCGGGCCCACCGGTGGACAGGGCGACGTACCAGGCGTCGAGGTACCCGTCCCGGGCTGCCTCCGAATCGACAGCCTCGGTCCGCGTCGCCGCGTCGAGCAGCTCTCCGGCCGGGACGGTGCCCGGGGCGGTCAGGAATCGGAGTTCCACGTCGAGCAGCGCGGACCGGGCATCCCTGGCCTCGTCGCGAGGTGCGCCCACCAAGGCGGCCAGCGCTTTGACCGCTTCGCCGAATTCGCCGCCGCGCAGGCCGGTCTGCGCGGCGGCGAGCAGGCGATCGGCGCGACGCCCGGGTGCTGGGGTCAGCTCTGCCGCCCGGCGCAGGAAAGCCGCCGCGGCGGCGAGGCCGCCGCAGGCCCGCGCGGCGTCCGCCGATCGTTCGAGCCCGGCGGCGACCTTCTCGTCCGGATACGGCGTGCCTTGTGCCCGATGCCAGGCCCGCCATTCCGCATCCGCCACCGGGTCCGCCGCCTCGGCCAGGGCCAGATGGGCCGCCCGCCGGCCGTGCTCGGTAGCGGCCTGGTGGACGGCCGTTCGCAGCCAGGGGTGCTGGAAGCGGATGCGGGCGCCGAACTCCACCAGGCCCGCCGCCTCGGCCGGGTCCGCCGCCTGAAGTGTGATGCCGGACCGCGCGGCGGACCGCCACACCAACGCGGAGTCGCCGCGCGGGTCCAGGGCCGCCAGCTCCAGCAACCGTCTCGTGGGGTCCGGCAAGCTTGTGAGCCGCTGCGTGAGTCCTTCCAGGACCGGCGCCGGTACCGACACCGCGCCGGGCAACCCGAACCCGCCGGCGAGTCGCGCTCCGGTCAGAGTCTGCGACAGTTCCCACAAGACCGCCGGGTTCCCGTGCGACTCGGCCACGATCCGATCGCGGACGCGTGCGTCGAGCGGTCCGCTCACCATCGTGTCGAGCAACGCGCACGCCTCGTCTTCCCTCAGCCCGGACAGTCGCATCTCGGGCAGTCCGGCCAGGTGGTCGCTGGGGCTGCGGGTGCCGAAGACCACGGCGACGGGATCGGCGCCCAGGCGCCGGGCCGCGAAGCCCAGCGCCCGTGCCGAGGGGTGGTCCAGCCATTGCTGGTCGTCCACCAGGCATACCACCGGGCGTTCCCCGGCGGCCGTGGACAGCAGGCTGAGGGTGGCCAGGCCGATGAGGAACTGGTCCGGCGCCGGGCCGCCGACCAGGCCGAACGCCGTCCGCAGAGCCGTCCCCTGCGGGGCCGGTAGACCTTCGATCCCGTCGAGCAGCGGTCCGCAGAGCTGGTGCAGGGCGGCGAAGGCGAGCCGCTTCGCCGGCCGGACCCCCGCCACCCGCATCACACGGCAGCCCCCGGCTTGGCCCGCCAGGTGGTCCAGCAGGGCGGTCTTGCCCACGCCGGAGGCGCCCCGGATCACGAGCGCCCGACTCCGCCCGGCTCGGACTGCGCCGATGATCCTGACCATCGCCTTCTGCTCGTCGCTTCGGCCGGCCAGATCCCCGCTCCGGTGGACCGGCTCGGCCGGCGCGGCGTCCGCCGCGCCGAGGATGTGCCGATCTGCTCCGTACCGAGTGCCGGCGCCGATGTGGACTGCGGTATGAGCCACGGGACGACGGCCGATGTCACCCGGGCGGTCAAGGATGCGACCCGTCGATTCCACGTCGTGCACCTCGGTTCGGATGCTCAGTCGCCGGCGGCATGTCGGGGGGCTGCGGCGATCCGGCCGCGAAGCGCCTTCAGTGCCTCGACGTAGATCTCTGAGAAGGTGGGGAACGGTTGGATCGTGTCGCGCAGGACATCGAGCGGCACCCGTGCGCGGATGGCCAGCGTCGCTTGTTGCAGCCACTCCCCGGCCTCGGGCCCGACCGCGTACGCCCCGGTCAGCACCTGTCCGTCGCTGAGCAGTGTCAGGAAGCCGATCGACTCGGAGTACTCGCGGGTATACGTGGCAGTCTTGGCCACCCCGGACACCGGGACAGTCGCCGTGTAGAGCGCCTCGGCCGCGCCCACCGAAGCCGCCTGCGGATCGGTGAAGACCGCGCGCGGCATCGCTGTGTAGTCGGCGAGGCGCGACTCTCCGAGGATGTTCGAGGCCACCACCTCGCCCTGGTACTTGCCGGCGTGGGTGAACAGCCACAGACCGGTCACGTCGCCGATGGCCCACAACTGCTCACCGGCGCGGAGCCGCCCGTCGACCGGGATCCCCCGCGCGTCGGCTAGGACGCCGACGGTCTCCAGACCGAGGTCGGCCACCCTGGGACGACGCCCGGTAGCGACCAGGAGCCGGTCGCCGCGGACCTCCCGGCCGTCGGCCAGGGTGAGGAGGTAATCCGCGCCGTCCAGCCGCGCCCGCGCAACCCGACGATCGAGGAGGATCTCCACGCCGTCCCGGCGCAGGATCTCCGCGACGGCCTCACCCAGCAGCGCGGGTTCGCGGCTCAGCAGCCGCTTACCGGAATGGACCAGAACCACCTCGCCGCCCAGGCGCCGCACGGCCTGGGCCATCTCCGCCCCCACCGCTCCGCCGCCAAGGACGAGCAGCCTCCGCGGCACCGCCTTCAGGCCCGTGGCCTCGCGGTTGGTCCACACGTCCGGCAGCTCCCGGAGTCCCGGGACCAGCGGGATCACCGGTTCGGAACCGGTCGCCAGTACGACGTGGCCGGCGGTGCACCGGGCCCCGCCGACCTCGACGACGCCCGGACCGGCGAGCCGTCCGCTGCCGCGCAGCAGCGTGATGCCTTTACTCGCCAGCCAGCGTTCCTGCCCGGAATCCGAGTAGTCGGAGACCATGAAATCGCGCCACGCCAGGGCTTCGCCGACATCGACCTGTGCGGTGGCTGCGGCTTCCCGGGCGGCGTGGACCGCCTCCCCGGGGCGGAGCATGGTCTTGGACGGAATACAGGCCCAGTACGAGCACTCACCACCGACCAACTGCTGCTCGACGAGGGCGACGCGCAGCCCTCCGTCCGCGAGTTCGCCTGCACAGTGCTCCCCCGGTGAGCCGCCACCGATGACGATTACATCGAAGTCACTCCTCACCCCAGCACCGCTTCCATGTGCTTGCCGGCGTCCGACACGGCCTTTTCGGAACTGTGTCCGGCGGCGCGGGAGACAATGTAGGCGGCGTACCAATCCGACCAGTGATGCGCGGGGGCGGACGCCTCGTACGAACCGTGGTGCTCCTCGGCCTCGCGCAACAGCTCGGTCAGTGTCTTCACGTCCATGACCAGACTTCTCTCCATCACGGGGATCGAATTGCGGGCAAGGCACAACCGTAGGCCGGTTCAGACCGCCTCGCGTGACCGGAAACGGCCACGCCAATGGCCTTTGGGCTGCCCGGACGGTCATTTGTCTGTGCTCAAACGGTTCGGATCGCGGGTCTCGGCCGAGTTGGCGGGCGTGAGCGCGCCCTCCCGCGGGAGACGCCGGCGTTCGCACACCGGGAGCGAAAAATAGGTCATTGTTCCTAGGCCTCGTCAGCGCGGTGAACGGGCCCGCGACCCACACCCGTCAATCCCCCACCGATCACAGTCGCATGACCGAAGCGGGCTGCCCGATTCCGCCTTGGCGTGAATGTGTTCGTCGCCGGCTTCATGGGCTCACCAGCCATGAACCTGATCGAGGTGCCGATCGTCGACGGCGACGCACAACTCGACGGCCTTGTGGTCCCCGTCGATCGGGAGACCTTCGTGAAGGGCTCCGAGGGCGCGGCCAGGACGCTGACCCTCGGCATCCGACCCGAGTCCTTCGTCCTGGTGGGGGATCCAGAGGGTGTGATCGCGCTGCGCGTCAACCTGTTCGAGGGGACCGGCGCCGACGCCTTCGCCGACTGTACCGCCATCGGCCCGCAGATTGCTGGCCGAGCGCCTGGCCGAGGCGGCTGTCGAGGAGCTGCATTCCCGAAGTGCCTCCGCACAAGCCCGCTTCATCGAGGTCCAGGAGCACGGGCAGACGTTGATCGGCACCCTCGTCACCGGACGACTGGTGGGTCCACTGCGGGCCGCACTGGCCACGGTGGCCGAAGCCGACGCTCCCATAGCGGTGACGCCGACGTACTCGGTCGCCTACCCCAACACGTTCAAAGCCTTCTTCGACGCGATATCCGCCTGGGACGTCGAGGCAGTGGCCGACATGCCGGTGCTGCTGGCCGCGCCTGGCGCCACCGCACGGCACGCGCTCATGCTGGATCCTGGGCTGCGGCCGGTGTTCACGCGGCTACACGCGAACGTGTTGCCGACAGCCGTGTTCCCCGAACTCGGGGACTGGGTCAGCGCCTCGCCGACTCTGTCGGGGCGAGGCGACCGGGCCGTCGGTGAGCTGGCCGGGGGGCGGTGCTCGGCGAGCCAGCGGTTGACCAGCCTTCGCCTCAGGCGGTCAGGGCGTCGCGTGGTGCTGCCCGCACTGTGCTGCCGAGTTTCGGAGAGACCTGACAGATGTCCTGGCCAACTGCCCTTGCTGACCGTTCTGGTTGGCCAGTCCGTCCTTCGCGCTTCAGGCGCTTCTGCCATCGGCGAGCAGACGCAGCTCTGAGGCCTCACGCTCCTCGTCCTCCAGCACACCCTCCAGCAACCGGCGCGTGGTCGGATCGGCGTCCCCCACCCAGCGGATCGCCTCTTGGAGGGTCTGCACCATGATCCGCGCGGCCAGCAGGTTCTCCCGGACCATGCCGACCACGTCCGCCGACGGAAGAGCTTGGTAGGAGGTGAACGACCGCGTGTGCAGCACCTCCGGATCCAGATTCGGTGTCCCGCCGAGCTGGTAAACGCGTTCGGCCAGGGCCCGGACGTTGGCCTGTGTCTGCACCCAGCTGCGGCTCGCCCGCCCGCTGGCGGCCGACCTGCGCCGGCCGTGGGAGAAGCCGAGCCCGCCGAACAGACTCCCCCTGCCCGCGTCCGCCGCGACATTCGGCACCTGCGCCCGCAGGTGGCCTGCCCCGCCAGAGCACCGAAACCCTCCCGCCTGGCCCGGGACGCCCCCCCGGCTGAACTTCCCCCGCTGTGTGGCGAAAGCTCAGGCCACCACCCGCCACCGCTCGGGTGGCCGGGCAGGCAACCGCGTATCCCGGCGGTCGTGATGCGGCGCCGGCCGCTCAGCCGGCGCCGAGGAAGGCGAGCAGGTCCGCGTTGAACGCGGTCTCGAACTCGCCGCTCAGGCCGTGCGGCGCACCGGGGTAGACCTTCAGCGTGCCCTGCGGCAGCAATTTCACCGCCTTGAGCGCGGCGGCCGCGATCGGCACGATCTGGTCGTCGTCGCCGTGGGCGACCAGCACCGGGATGTCAATCTTCTTGAGGTCCTCGGTCAAGTCGGTCTCCGAGAACGCCGCGACGCAGTCCAGGGCCGCTTTCAGGCCGGCCTGCATGCCCTGGAGCCAGAACAGACGGCGCCGGCCCTCGGACACTGCGGCGCCGGGGCGGTTGAACCCATAGAAGGACTCGCTGAGGTCGTAGAGGAACTGCGACCGGTCCGCGCGTATCGCGGCCCGGATGCCGTCGAAGGCCTCGATCGGGGTGCCCTCGGGATTGTCCGCCGTCTTGAGCATCAGCGGTGGAATCCCGCCGAGCAGCACCGCCTTGGCCACCCGCCGCGAGCCGTGGCGGCCGAGGTAGCGGACCACCTCGCCACCGCCCATGGAGTGGCCGACCAGAATCGCCTCGCGCAGGCCAGATGGTCCAGCAGCGCGGCGAGGTCGTCGGCGTGCTGGTCCAGGTCGTTGCCGTGCCAGGTCTGGGTGGACCGGCCGTGGCCGCGCCGGTCGTGCGCGATCGCCCGGAAGCCGTGCTCGGCCACCAGGTTCGCCTGGACGTCCCAGGCGTCGGCGTTCAGCGGCCAGCCATGGCAGAAGACCACCGGACGGCCCTGGCACCAGTCCTTGTAGTACTTCTCGGAGCCGTCGCTGAGCGTGATGGTGGGCATGGGGTCCGCCTCTCGGGATCGGGTATCGGCTTCCAGCCTCCCGATCCCGGCGCACCGGACCGCCAGGGTGCGCCACCGGTACGCACCCTGGTCGTCTGCGGATCGCTAAGCGTCCGGGCCTTGGTATTCCGCCTCGGCCAGGGCCTTCTCCAACTCCCGCCGTGAGGTGATCCCGAGCTTCGTGAACACCTTCCGGAGGTGCCACTCCACGGTGCGCGCGCTGATGAACAGCTGGGATCCGATCTCCGGGTTGGTCCGGCCCTCCACGGCCAGGCGCGCGATGAACGCCTCCTGGCCCGTCAGCGTGCTGACGACCTTGAGCGGCCGGCGCCGCGTCCGCTCGCCGGTGGCGAGCAGTTCCCGGCGCGCTCGCTCGGCGAAGGCCTGAAGGCCCAGGGCAGCCAGCACCTCCTCGGCGGCCCGCAGTTCGGTCCGGGATTCGACCCGTCGGCCTTCCCGGCGCAGCCACTCACCGAACAGCAGCCGGGCCCGTCCCGCCTCGGGGCGCAGCTGGGTGCGGCCGAGCCGGTCGATCGCCTCCCGGTAGTACCGTTCGGCCTCGGCTCCCTCGCTCAACAGCGCCTGGGAGCGACACGCGAGTCCCAGGCCCATGTCGGTGCCCGCCGCCTCTGCGCTCTCGGCGAGCCGGTCGAGCGCCTCCCGGGCCAGAGCGGTGTCGCCGGTGCGGACCGCGGCTTCGACCAGTTCCGGCAACGCCCACAGCGACACATAGAGGCCGGGACTCTCCGCACTGGCCTCCACGGCCGCGAGCAAGGCTTCGCCGTAGCGGCCGAGGCCGTTGTGGAGGATCGCCGACGCCCAGTTCGCGAACGCCGCCGCGACGCCCTGGCCGCTCGCGCGGGCCTCGGCGAGAGTTCCGGCGATCAACGGCATGGCCTCGCTCTCGTCGCCGCGCAGGCCCGCCTGCAGCATCGCGGCGAACGGCGCAAGCCGGCTCCCGGTGGCGCCGCGGACCGCGTCGAACTCCGCGATCAAGGAGGCCGTGGCGGTCATGTCGCCCGCCCACGCGGTGGCCGCGCCCAGGGCGGCGAGCATGACCGGCAGCTGGTCCAGGGCTCCGGCGGCCCGGGCCACCTCGACCTGACGGGTGAGCACGGCGCGCCAGGCTCCGTGGTCCCACAGGGCGCTGACGGTGGCCTGGGCGAACCATCCCCAGCGCAGCTCCTCCTCCGGAGCCATCCCCTCGGTGACGAACAGGCCGGCCACCTTCCGCAGCGCCGGCACAGCCGCGGCGGGTTCCTCCGTGACCAGGCGGGCCAAGGCGTCGAGGACCAGGTCCGCCAGGATCGGCGGGCCCTGCGGCGGCGGGAGGCCCAGAACCGCGCGCGAGACCTGCGTCAGATCTGCGCCGACGACCCTGCGGCCCGCGAACAGCGCCGCCATCCAGGCTGTGAGGTAGGTGTCCCGGGCCAGGTCGCGGTCCAGCGGTTCGATGCGCTTGGCGGCGGCCAGCAGCAGCGGCGGGGCCGCACTGCCCGTCCCGGCCGCGAAGCTGACATGGCCGCGGAGCAGCTCCACCCGGGCGGCCTGCCTCTCGTCCAGTTGACCGGCTTCGGCGACCGCCAGCAGGTCCAGGACGTCGCTCAAGGCACCGGCCTGCAGATGGGTCTGTGCGGCGGCCAGGATCCGCTCGGCGCGTCGCACCGGGTCGGCGCTGAGCAGCACCGCGCGTTGCAGGAACGCGGCCGCCGCGGCGAGTCCGCCGCGGGAGCGGGCTCGGTGCGCGGATGCCTCGAGCGCGGCGGCCACGTCCTCGTCGGGCCCGGACGCCGCCTCGGCCCGGTGCCAGGCCAGCCGGTCCGGATCCGCGTCGGCGTCGGTGGCTTCGGCGAGCGCGAGGTGCATGGCCTGGCGCTCGGCCACAGAAGCCGACCCGTAGGCGGCGGAGCGCAGCAACGGATGCCGGAAACGCACGCGCACTCCGAACTCCGCCATGTCGGCTCGGGCCGCCTCGGTGGTGGCGTGGAAGGGTATGCCCAGTGACTCGGCCGCCCGGAGGACGAGTGCCGAGTCCCCGGACGGATCGGCCGCCGCGAGTTGCAGCAGGCGCAGGGTGTCCGGCGGCAAGGCCCTGAGCTGCCGCACGTAGCTGTCCTCGATCCGGCCGGACAGGGGGACGGCGGCGAGCAGTCCGAACCCACCGGCGAGCTGAGCGGGAGTCAGGCCTCTGGGCAGCTCCAGCAGAGCCAGCGGGTTGCCGCGGGTCTCGGCGATGATCTGGTCCCGGACCTGAAAGTCCAGCGGCCCGGTGAGGGCAGATTCCAGCAGGGTTCTGGCGTCCTCCTCGGGCAGCCCGGCGATCGGCAGCTCGGACAGCCCTTCCAGTTCCACGCGCTCGTGCCGGGTCCCGAAGACCATCCCCACCCGGTCCGCGTTCAAGCGCCGCGCCACGAATCCCAGTGCCTGGGCCGACGCCTCGTCCAGCCAGTGATGATCGTCGATCACGCACACGACCGGTCGCTCTTCGGCCGCCCCCGCCAATAGGCCCAGCACAGCCAGCCCGACCAGGAAACGGTCCGGGGCCGGGCCCTGGCTCAGCCCGAAGGCGATCCGCAACGCCTCCCGCCGTGGCTCCGCCAACTCGGGAAGGCGGTCGAGCAGGGGCAAGCACAACTGGTGCAACCCGGCGAAGGCGAGCTCCATCTCCGTCTGGACACCGGCAACACGCAACACCCGGCAGCCCACCGCGAGTTCGGCCAAGTGGTCCAAGAGCACTGTCTTGCCCACTCCCGGATCGCCGCGCAGCACCAGGGCCTGGCTCTCACCGGCCCGTACCGTGTTCACCAGGTGGGCCAGAACTTTACGTTCCGGCCGACGGTTGTCCAGACTCCCGCCACGGCCGGGACCACGTTGATCGCCACTCATGATGCGGCTGAGGCTCGGGGAGTGTCTTCCGAAAAGGCTATGCGACATGCTACGAACACCATAACGGCTCCCCCTTCCCCCTTACGGCCCGCTGTGTCAGATCGCGACATGCTCCCTGGACAGGCCGTCAGGAACTCTGTCGAGAGCGTGATCCGAGAGCGAGATCGTTACACGGTGACTGCCGAGGAGCAACAGGTCACGCGGGCGGGAGGGAACACGGAGGTCCTGTGGCCGGGGAACCTGTCCGCGTATGGTTCGGGGCAGGGCGGTTCAGATCCGGTTCGCAAGCCTTTGGAGAGTATCGGCAGCGGGTTCGGACCTCGCTTCGCGATAGCCGGTCCCGGCCCACAGGTGGACCAATTGGGCGTTTCCGGCGTCGGCGGCTGCCTTCCGCAGTGGGCTGGTGAGGTGGTGGACGCCCGGGTAGCCGGCCGGGGCCACGGGGCCGTAGCGAGCCATGAAGTAATTGCGAAGACCCCGCGCCGGCCGCCCGGAGAAGGCGCGGGTGACCGCCGTGGTGGAGGAGACCGGATTCGCCAGCGCCGCCTTATGGGTGGCAGACGCAGCGCTTTCGTCGGTACGCAACAGCAACGTGCCGACCATGGCGGCCACCGCTCCCGCGTCAAGGGCAGCGGTGACGTCGGCCGGGCCGCCGATCCCGCCGGCCGCGAGGACGGGTAGATCGACAGTCCGACGGATACCGGCGATCAGATCCGGAAGGCCGACCTTGGGCAGCGGCCGTTCGGGGCTGAAGGTCGCGGAATGGCCGCCGGCCCCTGAAGCCTGCACGACGAGGGCGTCCATCCCGACCTCGGCCGCTCGGCGAGCCTCAGCGACAGTGGTGACAGTCTGCAGAAGGGTGCACCCGGAAGCGCGCAGAGCTTTGATGACGGCGGCATCAGGGATGCCGAACGTGAACGACACCCACGGCACCGACATGGCGGTGATCAGATCGACCTTGTCCCTCCACCCGTCGTCGTCCTCGACAGGCTCGTGCCCGGGAAGTGTGAGCCGGTAGCGATCAGCCTCGACTTGTACGGCGCGGGCGTAATCCCGGTAGGACCGCGTCGAGATGGGGATGGGCTTCGGGACGAAGAGGTTGACGCCGAACACCACGCGTTCGGCCCGGACCTCGGTGATCTGTTCTTCGAGCGACTCGGCTGTCTTGCATCCCGCCGCCAAGAACCCTACACTGCCGACCTTGGCGGCAGCGACGACGATGGCGGGCATGGTGGGGCCACCGCTCATGGGAGCGGCGAGAACGGGGAGCGCGATTCCGAGATCTGACAGGATGTCGGCCACAACGACTTCCTTGAGTGGGATGAGATGGCACCACGCCCCGGCTCGGAAATCGACCACCGCTGATCCCAACTGCAGCTCCACCCAGCCCAGCAGATCATCGGCGAGCGCCTCCCAGCCGGCCGTGGCAACAGTGTGGTGACAGGCGGCGGGATACTCCAGGTATCCGGTCACCGCCGTCGATCTCTGATACCTGGCAGCGGAGTTGAAAACGGCCTTGGCCGGAACCGCCAGGTCTCTGCGGCCCGCGACCAACATCAACGGCGCGCGGGCAGCCGCACGATAGTCGACGGTGGGCTCGCCAGCCGCCATAGGCCGCCGAACAGCACGGTCCGGTATCGGCGGCGCGCAAATCGACACGCCGGCCGCACCGATTCCACGATCCAGAAGCAGCTGGACGACGAGACATAGCAATGCCCGATCAGAATGGGGTTGCCGGGCAGGGTATCGGCGAGGCGCGTGTAATCGCCGGTCGCGGCGGTGAGCTTGGCCCGCTCGGCGGGATCGCTGTACCAGTCGGCGCAACCCACTGACGAACGCTCCGCAGAAACCGCGGAGGAGATCACGCTGTAGCCTCGTGACATGTAGCGCGTAGTCCAGGGACGCCACAGGTCGTGGGCCATACAGGGACCGTGAATCATCAGGACGCTGTCAACATGGCCGCTGTTCATGACTCGATCGATTCCGCCTCGGCCCTGGCTTTGGCAGTAAGGACGTCCGGCTGTGCCGGCGGCTCCTTGGTACGGCGGTGCCGGCCAGGCCTCGGTTTCGAAAGCGTGATCAGACCCAGCGCCGCCAGGAGCTCGCGCGCGTTGTCGGCATCGGCGGCGTGCGCGGCCACGTAGCGCGCGGCCCGCTCCCGGTCCAACGGGCTGGTCTCCACCGAGGCGGCCAGCGCGACACCGTTCGGGGCTCCCACCATCGCGGAGAAGCTCTTCGTCTTGTTCACTGTCACCGGCAGCCTCCGATCATCGTGTCACCCGGCGTGAACGGCGCTCGACGAACAGCCGTCGCCGGGACGGGAACGGCCCGTCACCAGGTGCGTCCAAGACGGCCACTGGACCACGCGGCGGACGGCGTCCGCATCGGCCAGATGACAGTGGCCCGACTCCAGCCGCCGACGTCGTCGGGGACGACCCGTCGCGCTGCCGAAGGATCGTCGGATGACCTACGCCGGCGCTGGAGTACCCGCCCCGGCGCCGGCGTGGCAAGCGGACCTCAGGGGCGGATGCCGTTCGGCCCGAGGAAACCGGTGTCGAGCCGCAGCGATTCCATCATCGCCCAGGCGTTGTCGAAGGTGAACACGTCAGCCGCGGCCAGCACCCCCGTGTACTTCGCCACCACGGGCGCGGCCGCCGTTTCGGCCACCGCGTCCAGATAGGTCTTGAAGATCGCCCAGGCGTTGCCCTGCGGCCCGTACTTGGCGACGATCGCCGTCGGATCGACCGAGGTCAGCGCGGCGCGGGCGCTCGCCTCCAAGTCGTTTATGTACTGAATCTGTGTCCGGCCGTCCGCGCGAACTCCCAAGCGCCCCACATGCCCACCCACCAGCGTCTGCCACGGGTAGCTCATCGCGATACGCTGCGCCTTGATCCAGTTGGGGATCTCCTGGGAGACCGCCAGGCCCCGGAACGGCACCCAGCCCGGGAACAGGACGTCGACCAGCATCAACGCGGCATAGTCCGGGGCGTAGATGAAAATGTTGTCCGGGCTGTGGTTGGGGCCGTGGTAATCCAGGTGCAGCGTCTCACCGCCAACCCTGAGCCGGTACTTGTCCTCGAACGTCACGTTGGGCAGCGGCCGGTTCGGGTCGGCCGCGCGCTCCAGGAGCCTGGCCGTCTCGGCGTGGGCTATCCGCACCACGTCGGGCCCGAACAGCACGGAAGCTCCGATGTGGTCGGCGTGGGAGTGCGAATAGACCTGGTGGGTGACCTCGCTGGGCCGACCGTTCACCCTGGTGACGTCGTCGATCGCGCGCAGCAGATTGTGCCCGATGGTCGGCGGAGCATCGACCATCACGACACCCTGCCGAGTGGAAAGGAACATCGCCTGGTTGGCCCCGTCGGTCACCCAGTACAGATTCCCCGCGATCCGACCGACGTGGTAGCCGTTCGCGTTCAGCGCGGGGCCGAGGGCAGAGGCCGGAATCGGCGCGAAGTCGGGCAGCTCTGTGGCGCCGGCACGGGTTGATCCAGGCAGAGCTGCGGTGTTGGCATAGGCAGGTTCGACCAGGACGCCGCCGACCAGCGTCGCGGCCACCGGGACGGCCAGCGCCGTCGCCGCCCCCTTCAGGAAGCGGCGACGGTCGGCCGGTGTTCGAGGGGCTGATGTCATTGGAGTCAGTACCTTTCGTGGTCGGTGAAGCGTGCGCCGTGAGCGCCCTGCGGGTCGCATGAAGATCGCACCCGGCGACCGGCGTTGCGGAGAGCGCTCACGGCGCTGGACAGAAGAACGTTCCGGCAAGGGACTCGCCTCGACGCGATCGACGGTAAGCGCAGATCACTGGTCGGGGCCTCAGTCAAATGGCAGGCCTTCCGGCCCGCCGCGCAGTGCTGGTCAGATGACTGATGTGCCCCTGTGTCGCGGCATTAAGTCTGGGAAACGCACGGCCGTCGGTCCAAGCGGCGGCCCGGATCCACAGGAGTACCGCCCCATGGACGAGTTGTCCCCGCCGGTCACCGTGTCAGTGATCTACTACTCCGCGACCGGTGGCACCTTCGCCCTGGCCAAGGCCGCGGCCACCGCAGCCGAGAAGGCCGGCGCCGAAGTGCGGCTGCGCAAAGTGCCCTGCGCATGAAAAGGCACAGCCCGGGGAGTTTCCCTGGGCCGTGCCTTCACCACTGCTCAGGCGTCTATCAGAACGTCAGTGTCCAGTCGTCGATCGTGCCGGTGGTACCGGTCGTGACGTCGGTGACGTGGAGCTTCCAGGTGCCGAGCATCGGGGAGGTGCTGGTGTCGACGGTGTAGGTGCGTTTGATGTTGATGCCGGTGTCGGTGGTGGATGCCGCCTTGACCAGGTACACCTTGCCGTTGGGGTCGAGGAGTTCGATCTTCAGGTCGCCGCGGCGGGCGTGGGTGGCTTCCACGTGGACCTTGGTGCCCTTGGAGGCGTTGCCGGTGATGCCGGTGGTGCTGCTGAGATTGACCGGCGAGTCCACGGCCGACCCGTTGTCGGGGACGGACAGAACGGTCTGGTTCTCCAGGGAGGTGAAGGTCAGTGACCAGATGGTGAGGAAGCCGCGGGAGCCGGTGGAGGTGTCCTGGACGAGGAGTTTCCAGGTTCCGTTGGCGGGGGAGAGGCTGGCGTCGACGACGTAGACGCTGCTGAGGTTGCCGCCGTTCTCGGTCGGGCTCGATGATTTGATGGGGTAGGTGCGGCCGTCGGGGGCGAGCAGGTCGATCTGCAGGTCGCCGCGCCAGTCGTGGGTGCCGCCGACGAACACCCGCAGGGTCGAGGGTGCGTTGCCGGGCATGTTCGCGACGGTGAGCTGCGAGGTGAGGGTGCCGGGGTCGGGGATCGCGTAGGAGCCCCTCTGCTCGAAGGAGTTGGCGAAGGTCAGTGACCATGAGGTGAGGGTGCCGCGACGGCCTGTCCCTACGTCCTCGACGAGGAGTTTCCAGGTGCCGCCCGCGGTGGCGGTGTGGACGTCGACGGTGTAGGTGGTGTTGATGGAGGTGCCGGCCTCCGTCGAGTTCAGCGGGCGCAGCGGGTAGGCCTGGCCGTCCGGGGTGAGGATGTCGATCCTGAGGTCACCGATGTATTCGTGGGTGATGGCCACCGACACCTTCGTGGTGTACGAGGCGTTGCCGGGGACCCCGTCGGCGGTGATCGGCGCCTGGAGGATGCCCGGGTCGGGGATGGCGTAGTCCTTGTCGTTGGTGATGGTGGTGGGGCGGGGTTTGGCGTCCGGTTCCGGATCGGGGGCGGTGCCGCCGATCGCCTGGCCGACGTCGATGCGGCGGGTGGTGCCGCCGGTGTATGTGATGGGCTTGCCGGTGGTGGTCAGGCGGGCGAGCAGGGCGGTGAGGTTCTCGGTGCGGAAGGCCTGGTGGAGGATCGCGAGGACGCCGGTGACGTGGGGGGTGGCCATGGAGGTGCCGTTCTTGACGCCGTAGGCCCCGCCGGGAAGGGAGGAGGTGATGTTGGTGCCGGGGGCGAAGTAGTCCAGCAGCGGGCCGAGGTTGCTGAAGGTGGCCGGCTGGTCGTCCTCGGTGCTGGCGCCGACCGTGACGGCGGAGGCCACGCAGCCGGGCGCGCTGACCGCGTCGGGGTAGCCGTTGTTGCCGGCGGCGACGACGGTGGCCACGCCCGAGCCGAAGAGGCTGTCGATGATCAGCTTGCGGGGGTCGGTGTCGCAGGCGGAGGTCCAACGCCCGGCGCCCAGGCTCAGGTTGGCGGCGATGACGTTGGTGCCGGCGTTCTTCAGCGCGAGCACCTTCTCCAGGGCCTTGATCTGCGAGCTGGTGAAGGACAGCACGCAGGGGGCGGCGCCGACGCCGCAGTAGTCCTCGGAGTCGATCTTCGAGAAGACCTGGAGGGCGATCAGGTCCGCTCCGGGAGCGACACCGTAGTGGGGCGCGCCGGTCAGGCCGTTTCCGTCGCCGGCGGCGATGCCAGCCACGTGGGTGCCGTGCTCGCAGGCGGTGCCGAGGGTGGCGCACACGCCGGCGTCGGCGTCGGCGCTGCCGGTCCCCTGCTGCTCCATGGTGCCGTCGGGGCAGAGGCTGGTGGCGGCGTAGGTGGCGTCGTTGACGGAGTAACACGCCTCGGTCTTGACCCGGTTGGACAGGAACGGGTGGTGGGTGGCCACGCCTGTGTCCAGGATGGCGACAGAGACGCCGGAGCCGGTCTTGCCCGCCGCGATGGCCTTGTCACCGCCGATCAGGGGGACGCTCTCGTTCAGCGTCGGCGGCACCGGCACGTCCTCGGTGACGCTGACCACGCCTGGTTGTGTGGCGAGCTTGTCCAGGCCGTTCTTGTCGACCTTCAAGGTCACCAGCGGCAGCTTGTCGAAGGACTGCGCCTTCTTGCCGGCGGTCGCCGCTTCGGGCAGGTCCGTGCGGGTCTCGGTGACGACGTTGACGCGGACGACGGTGCCGCCCTTGGCTTTGTCGCGCACCCTCGGGTCGACCGGGTCGTGGTGCCCCGCGGATGCCGCCGAGGCTGCGGCGGCCGTGCCGGTACGCGGCAGGGGGCCGGCATCCGCCGGTATCGCGGTGAACAGCGTGGTTGCCGCCGCGGCGGCAACCACGGCACGTATGGCTCTCTTCACGTTCTACTCCACCGAAAGGGGGTGAAAGGGGTGCTCGAAAGGGGTGCTTGGGGCAGTGGTGTGCCCGCTCGGCGCATGAAAAGGGGCCGGGCGGCGAGAGGTTCTCGCGCCGCCCGGCCCCGGGGCCTCTCTTTCGGAAGGCCCTAGCGCTCAGCAGGCCGAGACAGCCGATCGATCAATGGGGGAAATCCGCCGCCAAGGGCTGGGCCTACCACATCGCCCCCGTCGCGTTTGCGCCGTTCACCGGGTTCCCGCCGACCCTGACGGCTCGCCAGTAGCCCCAGGCGATGGTCCTGCAAAAGCCGCTGGCCCGGTAACGCGGGCAGGTTTGGTCCCTGAGCAGTCCGTAGAACTCGCCGTCGGCGTCGAGCTTTTTGTCCGGGGTCATGCGGCGGAAGTAGTTCTTGTACCAGTTGCCGATGACTCCGTAGGCGTAGTCGTGCCCGTCGCACGCGGTCTTGAAGTTGAAGCCGAACGGCGCGTCCAGCGCGTGGGTGCAGTGGTCGTAGTGGATGCCCATGATCCAGCGGCTATTGGGAAGCTGCCTCCAGTTCGGAGTACGCCAGCCGTAGTGAGCGACACTCGTGACGCACTCCCCGAGCTGCCACCAGATCCACCTCATGGCCCAGTCGCAATACGAGGGCTGGATTCCGCCGTCGGTAGCGGGTTGAGGGTCGGGCATGGTGACGGGGGCGGTCGGGTCGGGTGTCGTGCCGACGGTCTGCACCGCGGCCGGGGCGGCGGCGTCACCGGTGTACGTCAGGTCCCATTTGGAACCGGCGGAGTTGGTGACGGTGGCCAGCCGGTCGTAGGTGTCGTAGCTGTAGGCGCCCAGGTCCTTGCTGTCGGCCGGGTTGGTGACCTTGCGCAGCAGGCCGGAGCCGTCGTAGGAGTAGCTGGCCTGGGTCCGTACGGTCGACCCGGAGGTAACGGTGATGTTCTTCACCCGGCCGACCACATCGCCGAGGGTCTCACCGGACGCGGTGGTCGCGGTGGCATAGTTGACCTTGACGGACTGCGCCGCGGCCTCGCCCATGGCGGGCTCGTTGACGGTGGACACGCGGCCGGCGCTGTCGTAGGAGACCGTGACCTGCCCGTACGCGGTGTTGCCCGCGGCCGCCACACGCCAGTTGTCGCCGCCGCCGCCGACCTGCTTGTACGTGTAGGAGGGCTTGAGGTCGGCCGCGGGGATCGGGTTGCCGAGCGCGTCGACGGGGACGTCGTCGCCCGTGACGGGCGTGGCCAGGTCGACGTTCAGCGTCTCGACGACGGTGGTCTTCAGCACCCCGGCGAGGTCGTCCCACTTGACGGTCTGGACCAGCGTGGAGCCGTCGGTGGCCGTGTAGGTGTTGGTGCTGCCGCCGTTGGTGCCGGCGAGGGAGTCGGTCAGGTCGTAGCGGGTGGACTCGTTGGCGGTCAGGTCCGTCGTCGTGATCGAGCCGGAGCCCTGGGTCAGCGTGCGGTTGAGCTGGCCGCCGAGGAACTCGGCTTCCCAGCTCGGGCCGAACACGCCGAGGTCGGAGCGGCTGGTCGGGGCGTCCTGCGCCTGCGCGACGCCCACGGGCTGACCGACGACCGAGTGGGAGCGGCCCATCAGGCCCGCCGAAACGTCAGTCTCGGCGAGCTCGAAGGTGTTGCTCGCGGACGCATAGTTGCCGGGACCTATTGGCTGGATCGTGCCTGCGGAATAAGGCTGGTCGGGCACCTCGGCGGCTGAGGCCGGCTGCTGCGGGATCAGCAGCGTGAGCACTGCGGCGGCTATGACAGGAAATGTGGATCTTCGCACGAAGGTCCCCTCTTGACTGAAATCGGCGTGGATGACGACGGTCACGATCTTGAGAGTGCACATGCCACGTTCATGTATGTGAACCGACGGCAGACATAAAGTGGCGTGTCCACGACGTCGACGCTAGATCGCGGCCCGCGTGCCAGCATCGGTCACATGACTGCAGCCGTGCTCGCCATGGGCGCGCAGTCGAATGTCGTTACCACAAGTAACCAGTTAACTGGTAGGGCTTGGTCAGATTTGGATCCACTGAGCGTGTCTTTTGGCTCGGTTGATAGTTGAGGGGGTGTGACTCCAGACGAGATAGCTCCGGCGCGTGGTGAGTTGGAGGCGTTCGCGGCAGAGATGTTCGAGCCGTTCGCGCGCAACGACCAGCGCCGGTAGGGCCAGGTCTACCTGCGCGGACTGCTGAGCGAGGGCGAACGCAAGTCGGTCGAGCCGATGGCTGCCCGCCTCGGGGAGGGCGGGAACCGGCAGGCCCTGGCTCACTTCATCACCACCAGCCCGTGGCATCCGGCCCATATCCTGGCCCGCCTGGCCTGGAGGACGGAGGCGGAGATCCGGCCGACCGCGCTGGTCTTCGACGACACCGGCTTCCTGAAGGACGGCAGCGCCTCGGCGTGCGTGTCGCGGCAGTACACCGGCACTGCGGGCAAGGTCACCAACTGCCAGGTGGGTGTCTCGCTGCACCTGGCCTGCGACCATGCCTCGGCGGCGGTCAACTGGCGGCTGTTCCTGCCTCAGAGCGGGGATCTGGCATCGCCGGAGGCAGACCCGGCCAAGGTCGCCCGCCGCCGGTCCTGCGGTATCCCCGAGGACGTAGGCCACGTGGAGAAGTGGCAGCCGGCCCTGGACATGGCCTGCGAGATCCACTCCTGGGGGACCGAGGTGCCACTGGTCATTGCGGACGCCGGACACGGCGACGCCGCAGCCTTCCGGCTCGGGCTGAACGCCCGCGGCATGCATGACACGGTCGGGATCTCTACCACGCTGACGGCCCATCCCGGCGACGCGGTGCCGGTGTGCGAGGTTCCCCCGCAGCGCGGGAGTGGCTGGCTAGTACTCCAGCGGCAACACCGTTGCGTTTGGCCCCTGAGCTGTATGTCAAGCCCTGCTGAACAGCGCAACGGGACCACCTGATAGATCAACGAT
>NZ_JBFBCG010000064.1:0-43467 GCF_040683105.1 Streptomyces sp. NPDC051020
TCGGGCCGCCCCGGTACGCCCAGTATCGGGGCGGCCCTCCGCCTTGCGATCGCACGCACCAGACGCCGCCCGGCCCGCCCTACGGGCGGACGACGCTCCTTTCGAAACACGCCCTAGGTGTACTGACCCGTGAGGTTGGGGACGCGGCTGACGGGTGGCTGGCCCTTGAGCGCGGTGTGTCCGCGGTGGTGATCGTAGGTGTGTAGCCAGGCCGGGTAGGCGGCACGTCTGTCGGCCTCGGTCCGGTAGGGCCGCGCGTAGGCCCATTCGTCCAGGAGGGTGCGATTGAACCTCTCGACCTTCCCGTTGGTCTGGGGCCGGTAGGGGCGAGTCCGCTTGTGTGAAATGCCCTGAGCGGTGAGGGAGTTGCGCCACAGGTGACTCTTGTAGCAGGAGCCGTTGTCGGTCAGGACGCGTTCGACGGTGATCCCGGCCTGGGTGAAGAAGGCGTGGGCCCGCTGCCAGAAGGCGACGGCGGTCTCTTTCTTCTCGTCGGCGAGGATCTCGCTGTAGGCGAGGCGGGAGTGGTCGTCGACGGCGTTGTGGAGGTAGCTGTAGCCGGCGCCGGAGCGGGTTTTGCGGCCCGCCTGGCGCCCGAGGGTTTTGTGTCCGCCGCCGTCGGGGATGTTGCCGAGCTTTTTGATGTCGACGTGTACGAGTTCGCCGGGCCGGTTGCGTTCGTAGCGGCGTATGACGCGGCCGGTGGCACGGTCCAGGTGGGTCAGGCGGGCCAGGTGGTAGCGGGTCAGGACCCGGTGGACGGTGGCCGGGTTCAGGCCCAGGAGGTAGGCGATGCGGGCCGGTCCCCAGCGGCGCAGGACGCGGACCTTGATGATCCTGCGCTCGGTGCGGGTCGGGGTCCGGCGCGGGCTGTGGTGCGGGCGGCTGGAGCGGTCACTCATGCCCGCCTCGCCCAGCTCGCGGTAGCGGTCGGCCCACCGCTTGGCCGTGGTCGGGGAGACCTGGAAGCGTTCGGCGGCCGAGCGCAGGGGCCAGCCGTCCTCGACCACGCAGCGGGCCAGACGCAGCCGTCCGGTCTCGGTCAGGGGTGCATTACGGTGGGGCACGAGGGCCTTTCTGGTCGCCGGTGCAGATGTCGCAATCCACACCAGGCCAGAAGGCCCTCACCCATTTCAAGACCAATCAGCCGTGAACCCTGTCACCAACCTCCGTGGACAGAACACCTAGGCCCCAAGGCGCGTGCGCTCGCCACCGCCCAGCTCGCCGCGGGAGTACCGCTCGTCACCCGGGGGATCGGGCGCCGCAGCGGAGGGTGGGCGTTCGCGGGAGCGCTGCTGATCGTGTACGGGGCACTCGGTCTTGCGTACGACCGGATCCGGGCCGACGGTCGCTGATCCGGGACGAGGGGGCTGATCCGGGCCGACGGGGCCCGGCGGACGCCCCTGGGCGTCGCCCTATTCCTCGTCCTCGTCGTCCAGCCGGGCCAGCCAGGTGGCGAGGCGCTCGACGGGCACCTCGAAATCGGGATTGAGGTCGACGAACGTACGCAGCTGCTCGGCGAGCCACTCGAAAGTGACCTCCTCCTCGCCGCGCCGCTTCTCCAGCTCCTCGATGCCACGGTCGGTGAAGTACATGGCCGCAAGTTTAATGCCTGGTGGCAGCCCCCAGGGGGCTGGGAGCGCGGGCGCCGGGACCCTCGGCGGGGGGCGACGGAAGCCGGCCGGGAAACATCCGAGAACCGGCGCGCCCGGCCCCGGCGTCCTGACGGATGTGCATCGCATCGATCGCGTACTGCCGTTAACCTGCCGGGAGTTCGGGGAACGGGGGTGTCATGAGTGACAGCGGGGCCCGTATTGCACGCATTGAGATGCCGGACGGCACACCGGTCTGGGCCCGCATCTCAGGGGCCGAGGAACTTGAGCGACCGCCGGCCGGGAACGGGCTGTCCTACACGGACACCGGCTTCTCGGACTTCGCCGACCAGGTGCAGGCCCGGGTGGAGAGCCTGCAAGGGGTGGTGACCAGCGTCGCACGGTCGCTCGCCGAGCCGCTGCGGGCCGTGCGGCCGGACGAGGTCAGCGTCGAATTCGGCATCGAGCTCACCGCCAAGGCCGGCAAGGTGGTCGGACTCCTCGCGGACGGGGAGGCCAAGGGCGCCATCAAGGTCACGCTCACCTGGAGCGGTGGCGGCCCGCCCGTCGATCCGCCGATCACGCCGCAGGTGCCCGCACAGGCCGGCGCGCCACCCATGCCGTCCGCCCCGCCCGCACCCGCCGCCCCGCCCGCACCACCGGTGCCGCCGGGCCCGGCACCCGCGGGGCCCGCGCAGCCGGGGTCCGTGCGGCCCGGCCCCGCGTCCCCGCCGTCGCACGCCCCCGCATCCTCGGACGATGCGTCCGCCGGAGCATCCCCCGGCGCACCGGCGCACCCCGGCGGTGCCGCGACCGCCGACGGCGGCGGGTCATGACGGAGGAGACCGCCGGGGGCGCAGAAAGGGGCCCGGGGCTGGAGGAGGCTGCGCTCATGGACCTCGTGCGGGATGCCACCGTACGCATCCATCGCCGGGGGGACGGGTATGCCACTGACGGACCCGGCCCGGGCTTCCTCGGGAGTGGCTTTTTCATCGCCCCGAGCTGGGTCCTCACGTGCGCACATGTCGCCATGCAGGGGGAGGGGCGCGAGGTGAACGTGCTGTTCAGGGCCGACCCCTACGACGCCGGGCTGACCGAGGTCCCCGGCGTGGTGCTCGCCGCGCTGCCCGAGAACCGGCCGGCCGGCGCCCAGGGCTGGCCCGCGCCCGACCTCGCGCTCATTCAGCTGCGGCGGCCCGTCGAACACCCCTGTGTGTACGTCACCGAGCGCTCGGAGGCCATGCTCCGCGGCCGCAAGGTCCGCGTCGTTGGCTGGGCGCCCGCCCCGGGCGGCGGACTGACGACGCTCAGCGGCGACTGCGAGGTGAAGGGCACCTTCGGTGGCTGGGCCGATGCCGACCAGCAGATCCGGCTTGCCGAGGACTGGCTGGCGCCCGGGATGTCCGGCGGGCCCGTCGTGGACGTCACCCGCGGCGAGGTCGTCGGCGTGATCAAATCGCGGCTCGACGGCCACCAGGGCGGCACCGCCATCGGAATCGAGCGGCTCCGCTCCCTCACCGTGCCCGCCGGACCCGTGGAGACCGAGACGGACGACACGTACCAGGCTGTCTTCCACGCCCACGACCGCTACCACGCCGACCGGCACAACAGCCCCGCGTCCACCGAGCGGACCTGGGCCGATGTGCAGAGCGAGCTCCCCGGCCCGCCCGGCCGGGTGCTCAGCCCCAAGCGGCGGATCGATCTCCTGGGCAGGCTCGCCGAGTTCCCGCCGCCGGTCAGCACCCGCAATCTGCTGCGGCTGCTCGACGGCCTGCCGAACGTCCATGCGCGCGATCTGCGACCGGCGCCGCGCGGCTGGCGGGACGGACTCGGCGCGCTGTATGACGCCCGCGTCCGCGACCGCGACGCCGCACTCGAACTGATCCTGCGCTACTGCATGGGCGTCCTCGCCGCCGACCGCCCGTACGACGTGCCGTCCACCCGGGCCGCCACGAAGTCCCTGTGGGAATGGGTGAAACGGATCGCCGACGAGGACCTGTCCCGCGACTTCCGGCAGGAACTCGTGCTGCACTGGCGCGCCGTCCGGCAGAGCCGGGACCAGGAACACCAGCGGGCCCCCGAGCCGAGGGGTGAGCCGACCCGGTACGGCGAACGCGCCGTCGTCCTGCTGGAACTGGAACCGAGGGGATGGGAACGGGACCGTTACGACTGGCGGATCGGCGTCGCCCGCCGCACCGGGGAGGTCCTGCCCGTCGCCGAGGACAGCCAGGGCACGGGGCTCGGCGCGCTCCCGGACCGGCTGGCCGCCCCGCTCGCCGAGGCGTTCCGGCGGTGCGACGAACCCGACAGCCCCGCCATGCTCCAGGTCGCGATCCCACCGGCGCTGCTCGGCCTGGACGTCGACCACTGGAAGGTGACCCCCGACGGGCTGCCGCTCGGAGCCGTGCGCCCGGTCGTCGTCCGCCGCTCGGCGCGGGAGCAGCCGCCGGACGACGACGTGGAAAGAGTGCGCAGGGCCCGCTGGAACGGCACCCGGAACTCCTCGGTGCAGGGCGAAGTCGTCGACTGCGAGGACGGAATGGGGGTGCGCGTACCGGAGGTGGCGAGGCTGCACTCCCTGGCGTACGAGACCGTGCCGGTCCTCTGCCGGTACGGCGGCCGGCCGGACCCCGAGACCACGGCCGGGCTGGTGCGGATCCTCGACGGCGGCTTCGGGGTGGCCCTGTGGCGGCGGACGGGGGAACCGGACGGGGTCTGCTCCGAATTCCATCGGCGCGCCCTCAACACCGTCGCGGAGACCCGCACCGCCGACCGGTTGCCGCAGCGGATCCACGAGCTGAGAAGGGACGTGAAGGCGGAACGTGCCGATGCCTTCTGGTCCTACGGCGTCGTGCTGTTCTATGACGATCCGCACCATATGCCCCCCGGTTCCGATCAGCTCCTGGAGGCGCCGTAAACAGCGCCGCCGGCCTCTTACCGGGGAGTTCACGGATCGATACCGTGAGGTGCGTTCGACGGCTGCTGCCCCTCACACCGGACCTGGCGGACGAGTGACGACGAGGAACACGCTATGAGTGAACCCAGCGAGTGGCTCATCTACCGAGGGGCCGGTGAACCGCACGACGGCATCGATCAGCTGCCGTCCCCGCCGCCCTGGCGGGACTTCGCGGCCCGCGAGGGCCCGGACCTCGGCGACGACGGTACCGGGAGCGACCGGACGGACGGGTCCGCCACCCGGCGTCTCGGCGGCCACCGGCACATCGCCGAACTCCACCGGCCCGGCGCCGAGGAACTCGAAATGATCAACGCGGCGCTGTATCTGCGGCGCCCGCTGCTGGTCACCGGCAGTCCCGGCGCCGGAAAGAGCACCCTGGCTCACTCCGTCGCCCATGAACTCAGGCTCGGCCGGGTCCTGCGCTGGCCCATCGTCAGCCGGTCCACGCTCCTCGACGGCCTCTACCACTACGACGCGATCGCCAGGCTGCAGGACGTCCAGATCGCCGCGCACGGCGCAGCGGCCGGGGCGGCCGGCTCCGGCGCGGCGGAGAACGTCGGCAGCTACATCCGGCTCGGCCCGCTCGGCACCGCGCTGCTGCCCTCCGACCGGCCCCGCGTGCTGCTCATCGACGAACTCGACAAGAGCGACATCGACCTGCCGAACGACCTCCTCAACGTGCTGGAGGAGGGCGAGTTCGGCATTCCGGAACTGGAGCGGATCGCCGACCGGCTGCCGGGCGGGGAGGCCGAGGTGCTGACCGACGACGGCACCAAGGTGACGGTCAAGGGCGGTCGTGTGCAGTGCGGGGCGTTCCCGTTCGTCGTGCTCACCAGCAACGGCGAGCGCGACTTCCCGGCCCCGCTGATGCGGCGCTGCATCCACCTGGAGCTGGGCCGCCCAGACCACCAGCGGCTCGCCACCTTCGTCCGCGCCCACCTCGGCGACGAGGCGGCGCGCTCCGGAGACGATCTCATCGCCCATTTCCTGGAGCGGTCGCGCAGCGAACTTCTCGCCACCGACCAGCTGTTGAATGCCATCTACCTCACCGACGCTGCCGCCCCCGCCGGCCGGGACCGGCTCGCCGACCTGCTCATCCAGCGACTCGACAGGCCGAGGTGATGCGCTGATGCCCGACGCCGCGGCACGCCACGGCCCGGACGGAGCAGGGGGAGGGCGTCCTGCGGAACCGGAGCCGTACGACGGAGGCCTGCTGCCCGCACTCGTCGCCCGGCTGCGCGAGGCCGGGCTCGACCCCGACGCCGAACAGCTCTGCGACGCCCTGTGGCTCGCCCAATGGACGCGTCGCGCCGACACGCCGGAAGGAGCCGAGGAGCAGGGCGGCCCCGCCGTGCCGTTCTCACGCACCGAGCTGTCCGACGCGGGACCGGCCGCGCCGTCCGCCCGCACCATGGCCGGGCGCGCTCACGGCACGGGCGCCGCACCGGACGACGACGAGCCCGCGGAGCAGGGGGATCCCGCGGCCGCCGACCGCCGGATAGCTCTGTATCCGGTACCTCCCGCGGACTCCATCCCGCACCGCGACGGGCAGCGCGAGGGAGACGGGCCGCACGGCCATGGGAGCCGCGGCGCCGCCACCCTCACCCTCGGCGTGCCCGCTGCCCCCGCCCTGCCCGCACCTCTTGAAATCCAGCGAGCCCTACGCCCCTTGCAGCGCTATCGCCCTGCCGCGCCACCCCTGCGCCGCACCCTGGACGAGACGGCCACCGCCGAACTGAGCGCCCGCGCAGGAGGGTTGATCATCCCGGTGTTCCGCGGGGTGTCCCGCGCCGACGCGCTGCTGCAGTTCGTCATGGACGCCTCCTCGTCGATGCGCGTCTGGGGCCGGATGTTCAACGAACTCCAGCAGATCTTCGGCCAGTTGGGTGCCTTTCGGGATGTCCAGGTGCGCTATCTGCACCGTGGCCCCGACGGTTCCTGCGCGGTCAGTCGCAGTCCCGACCCGGCCGCCGCCCCGTTGAACTCCGCGGACCGGCTCAGCGATCCGACCGGCCGCCGCGTCACCGTCCTGGTCAGCGACTGCGCCGGACCGCTCTGGCACAGCGGGCGCGCCCACCGGCTGCTCCACCAGCTGGCCCGGCAGGCCCCCACCGCCGTACTGCAGCCGCTGCCGCAGCGGATGTGGAACCGCACCCGGCTGCCGGTGACCTTCGGTGCGCTCTCCCGCGGCGAAGGGCTCTCCGGTGCCGCGGTCCTGAAGGTCACCGAGGAGGCGGGCGGGGCACCCACCGCGCGTCCCGGCGCCCTTGCCGTGCCCGTACTCCCGCCCGTGGCGGGCGCGCTCGCCGCCTGGGCGCGACTGCTCTCCGGCACCGGCGCCGACCGGATCTCCGGGGCGGTCGGCTGGGTCAGGGCCGACCAGCCCGCCGCGCCCGCACCACGCCCCGGCGACCGGTTGTCCTCGCTCCAGCTGGTCAGCCGCTTCCGCTCGGCGGCCTCGCCGGTCGCCGGGCAGCTCGCGGTCTATCTCGCCGCGGCGCCGCTCTATCTGCCGGTGATGCAGCTGGTGCAGCGGACGATGCTGCCCGACTCCGGCCCCTCCGAACTCGCCGAGGTGCTGCTCAGCGGACTGGTCTCGCGGAGCAAGGGCGACGGTGCGGGTGACGGGCAGTGGTACGAGTTCGCGCCCGGCGTCCAGGAGGCGCTGCTCGGACCGCTGGGACGGGACGAGGCGCTGCTCGTGCTCAAGCACTGCTCGGAGTACATAGAACAGCGGTTCGGCAAGGCCGGTCCGAACTTCCCCGCGCTGGCGTTCGCCCAGCTCGGAGACGGCCGGCGCGCCTCCTCGTACGCCACCGACCTCGGCCGCCACGCGCAGGGCGGCGGCTTCGGGGAGAACGACGAGGGTGACGAGAACGGGGAGAGCGACAGAGGCGGCGGGTCGCGCGTTCCCCATCCCTTCGCCGAGGTCGCGGCGCGCGTACTGGAGCGCTTCATGCCCCTGCCCGAGCAGTTCGCGCTCTACGGCGACCGGGGCGGCCGCGACGCCCCCGGCCGGACGACACATACGGCGGTGGAGAGCGCCCGCGCACTCCTGCGCCAGTTCGACTCGGACAGCATGGTGCAGTACCTGATCGACGCCGTGCAGCTGCTCCGGGGCGCGACCGAGCGCGAGCGGTACCCGGGCGCCGACCCCGAACTGTGGGCCGAGTACGCGCGCTGCGTGCTGCGGCTGTGGGAGGTCCAGGGCGGCGACGACCTCCTGCGCGAGGCCGAGAACGCGGCGGAACGGGCCGCCGCGCATCCCGGGGCGGTACGCGAACGGGCGGTGCTGGCCAAGGTGCTGCACGCCGCGGCCGACGACCGGCGCAGGCGCGGTGACCGGCGCACGGCGCTGAGCCTCCTGCGCCGCGCCGACGCCGAGTACACGGTTGCCTGCGCGGCGCCCGGCCTCGACCCGGACGAGGCGCTGCGGCTCACTCTGGAGCGGGTACGCGCCCTGGAGGCGCAGTGGCGCCTCGGCGGTGACAGCGCCCTGCTGCAGGCCGCGGCCGGAATGCTGGAGGCGTTCGCCGACGTCTGGCCCGACCAGGAGAACCGTCCGGCCACGCTGCCACTGGCGCACGGCCGGGCGCTGCTCAAACTGGCCGGGGCGACCGTCGACACCGAGCAGGCCCGGGTGTACGCGGGGCAGGCGGCCCGCTCGCTGCGCACCGCGTTCGGGGCCGGCGGCGGCCGGCACACCCTGGGCACCGAGGTACGGATCCTGCTGGACCTGGTGGACGCCCTGCTGGCCTCCGGCGGCGAACCGGACGAGGCGGCGACCCTGATCGACCAGGCGCTGGTGACCGTCAGGGAACAGCGTCAGCGCGCCGCGCTCCAGACCAGGGCGGGCCGGGTCCGGGTCGCCCGCTACGAACAGCTGGACGCACCGGACGAACTCGTGGCGGCCGCCGAATGGTTCGCCCGCGCCTCCCGCGGCGTCCCGCGCGACTCCCGGGCCCATGCGGATCTGCTCGCCGAATGGGGCGGGACCCTGTTGCGGCGTGCCGAACTGCCGGACGGACGCGAATACATCGGCGCGGCGGTGCGGGTGCTGCGCGACTGCCGTACGGAGACGCCGTCCGGCAGCGCGCGCCAGGCCGAGCGGCTGCTGACGCTCGGCCGGGCCCTGATGCTGCGGCACCGGGCCACCGAGGACCGGGTCGATCTGCGGGAGGCCGAGCACCTCTTCGGTCTCGCCGCGCAGGAGGCCCGCGATCCGCTGACCGCGGCGCGCTGCTGGCTGGCACTGGGCCGGTCCCATCTCGATGCCTCACGGGTGCTGCAGCGGCCGACCAGGCTCGACGACGCGGCCGAGGCGTTCCGGGACGCGGCCGAGTCCGCCCGCACAGCGGAAGCGGAGCTGGAGAGTCCACAACAGTGTCAAGAGGCAGTGGAGTTGGGTGCTATGGCCAACCACTGGCGGGGTATGACGTATGAGAAGGCGGGGCGTCCCCGGGCCGCGCGCGAGGCCTACCGGGCGGCCGGCCTCGAATGGCGCAAACTGCCGAACGGCGGCGGCGCGGCGGGCGAGTCGACCGCCGAGCGGCTGGCCGAGCTGGAGCGCTGAGCGCACGACGGCGTGCGCTCGGCGGGCGGACGGGGTGCGTCGGGCTGCCTGAACCGGGGCGCCCGGTGCGGGAGGTCCGGTCCTGGGCGTCCGGTCCGGGCACGGGGTGCGAGGCAGCGGTACGTACGTGGGAAAGAACGCGAGCCCGACGGTGGGCGCTCAACGGCGAGCGCGCGACGGCGAGCCCGCTGCAACGGTAACGGGAACGGGAGGCGTGATGGGCGAGTCGCGTGAGGTGTACGAGCCGAGCCGATCGGCAGCCGACGGCGGGCCGGGCAGTGAACTGCCGGAACTGCCGGATCTGCTGGAGCTCGACCTGGAAACCCTGCGGACGCTGGACCATCCGGTCCTCGCGGCCGTGGTCGCGGATCTGCAGGGCCGGGCGAACCAGCCGCGGGAGATGCTGTGGGGATTCACCAGCGCGCTGTGAACGACCGCTGAGCCATCCGGATCGGCCACGAATTGCTTCCGGAGCCGACCCGACCCGCACGGTTTCGGCCCCGGACTCCGCCGAACAGGACGTCGCGGCCCGACCGGGTTTGCCCTCCCGGGGGCCAGGCATACTCGCTTCGGGCCGCCACCGAGGGCCGTCGACGCGGCCATACGCAGGAGTCGTCCCAAGGGTCCGTGCAACAGGGGGTGCCAGGTTGTCCCGACAGGCGACCCCTCGCGTGCCGTGGCACACCGGCCCTGTAAGCCGCCCCCCCGTCCCTTTCGGACAGTTCATCGTCAAGGTGCACGGCCGCTGCAATCTGGCCTGCCGCTACTGCTATCTGTACGAGGGCCCCGACCGGTCCTGGCGCGACCGCCCGTCCGCCGCCCCGCACGCAGTCCTGGAGCGCACCGCCTCGCGCATCGCCGAACATGCAGCGGCTCACCGGCTGCGGGAGCTCGCCGTCGTGCTGCACGGCGGCGAACCCTTGCTCGCGGGTGCCGACCTGCTGGCCGCCTTCGCCGACCGGGTACGAGACCGGGCTCCGGCCGACTGCACCGTACGCGTCACTGTCCAGACCAACGCCACTCTGCTCAGCGACGCGCGCATCGCCACATTGGCCCGCCACCGCATCAGCGTCGGTATCAGCCTGGACGGCGGTCTGCCCGCCCACAACACCCTGCGCACCGACCATGCGGGACGCCCCTCCTGGCCGGCGGCCTCGCGCGGCGCCCGGCTGCTCGCCGACCGGCATCCCGAGGCGTACGCGGGCATCCTCACCGTCGTCGACCCGCGGACCGACCCGGTCGAGATGTACGAGTCGCTGCTCGCCCTGCGCCCACCGGTCCTGGATCTGCTGCTGCCGCACGGCAATTGGACAGCCCCGCCGCCCGGCCTGCCCGCCACGCACCCGGCACACTCCGCGCACCCCGGCGGAATCGGTCGTCCCACCCCCTACGGCGACTGGCTGTGCACCGTCTTCGACCGCTGGTGGCCTGCCGGGCGACGGGAGACCAAGGTCCGGCTTTTCGAGGAGTGCCTCGCCCTCCTGCTCGGCCTACCCGCCGCGACCGAATCGCTCGGACTCGACCCGGTCAACGCCATCGTGGTCGAGACCGACGGCGCGATCGAGCAGATCGACTCCCTCAAGTCCGCCTACGACGGAGCCACGGCCACCGGACTCGACGTCTTCCGCCACACCTTCGACGCCGCTCTGCGGCACCCCGGCGTCGCCGTCCGCCAGGCCGGCGCCGATGCACTCGCCGCCGTCTGCCGCTCGTGCCCGCTGCTCACCGTCTGCGGCGGCGGCCACTACGCCCACCGCTACCGCGCAGGACACGGCTTCGCCAACCCCTCCGTCTACTGCGCCGACCTCGACCGGCTGGTCCGCCATGTGGCGGCCCGGCTGGCCGAAGCGACTGCAGGAGACCCCCCATGAGTCCCGCCCTCCCTCCTCGCGCGCTGCGCGAACTCGGCCGCACCGAAGGCGATGCCGAGGCCCTGGAACTGCTCGTCCGTGACCAGGACACCCGCCGCCTCGTCCTGCTGCGTGCACTGCTCGACGCTGCGGCGGCCGCCTCCGTGACCGTCTGCCCGCCGGACCTGCTCGACCGGCTCCACGAGGACTGGGCGCTGCTGGCGGCGGTCGAACGTACCGACCGCGCCGCCGCACGCTCCGTGCTGCTCTATCCGCTCGTGGGCCCCTGGGCCGAGCGCTGCCTGAATGCTCTCACCGCCGGCGTACCGCTCTCGGAACTCCGGACCGATCTCGGCCACTTGGGGGCGCTGGCCGCCGCGGCCGCAATCCGCGCCGGGCTGGCCTTCTCGACCCGGCTCACCGCACGCGGCGCGGTGCTGCATCTGCCGCTGCTCGGCGCTGCCCACCTGGGCCCGGGCTCGGTCGATCTCCGTGCGGACGGCGAGGAGGTGAGGCTCCGCCAGGGGCGTTCGGATGACGTCTTCGTGCGGGTGGACTCCGGTGTCGCGAGCTCCTTGGACCCGCGCTGGCTGCCCGTGCCCGCGCTGCACGCCTTACTGCCGGGCGGCAGCCCCGTACCGCTGGACGATCTCGACCCGTACCGCGCCGCGGGCGGCGGTCTCGAGCGCCATGGGCTGAGTGACACGACCCGTCTCGACGACGACGGCCGCAAGACGTGGGCCGTTTCCTGGTCGGGCGTGGAGCCCGTGCTCCGGATCGGCGGCGACCACCGGTCGGCCGAGGCGGCCGCGCTGCTGCGCTGCCTGGTGCCACTTGCCCCGCCACCCGGGTCCGCCTCCGGCGAGGGCGCGGCGCACTGCAGTGGCACCCGGCGCGAGGCGTTCGGGGCCGTCCTCAGCAGCAGGCCGACAGACGCCATCCACTTCGCCTCGACCCTCGTGCATGAGCTCCAGCACACCAAACTGGCCGCGCTCAGCGCCCTCGTACCCCTGCACCACGAGGACCCCGTACCCCGGCACTTCGCACCCTGGCGCCCCGACCCGCGGCCCTTCGACGGGCTGCTCCAAGGGGCCTATTCGCACATCGCGCTCGCCGACTACTGGCAGCGGTTCGCGCTCGGCGCGGAACGTGCCACGTTCAGCCAGCGGGATCTGGCGTGGTCCGAGCACGCCCGCCGCCGTGAGCAGGTCGGCGCCGTTCTGCCCGTTCTCGCCGGATCCGGTGCCCTGACTCCCGAAGGCCGCGTGATCGTCAACGAAATGATCACTCTTTACCACCGTCTGGCGGATTGGCCGCCCCCAATGGGGCACGTGGCTCGCGCGAGGGCGTACGTGGCCACGGCCAGGGTGATATGGCAGCAGAGGAACCATTCGCAACGAGCGTGACAGGGGGGCCGCGGATCAAGCGGCAACAGACTTCAGAAGTGAGGTCCGACCCGGTCAGCGATGTATTTTAATAGGGCTTATATCGATGCAGGGAGACGGTTGAATGCCCGTAGCGCGTAAGCAAGTTGGAGGAACGGGGGCGTCCACCGTCACCATCAGTTTCGCCGGGTTCAACCGGGCCTGGGCGGCCTGGATCGGGGACCGTCTCGAGCGGCGTGGCGTGCGGGTCGTGTTCCAGCGCTGGGACCCCCCGGTCAAGACGCCGCTGGAGGAATCGCTGCAGGACCTGATGCTCGCTCCCGGCCGCATTCTCGTCATTCTCAGCGACTGGTACTTCCAACTGGGCCCCCGCAGTCACAGCGAGTGGAACACGGCCCTGCGAGAGGTGGTCGCCCCCGACGCCGAGCGCTTCGCAGCCGTCTCCATCTCTGCCGCCGCCATGCCCGGCGCCACCTCGGTCTTCGCTGCGGCCGACCTGACCAACGTCGGTGCGGAAGAGGCCGAGCGGCGCATGCTCGCCCGCCTCGACCTGACCGCCGACCCGGTGTCGCAGTCCGTCGAAGCGAAGCCCGGCCCCCGCTTCCCGGCCGACACCCCCGAGGTGTGGGGCGGAGTACCGCGCCGCAACACCCGGTTCACCGGCCGTGAGGGGCTGCTCACCGACGCCTACCACGCACTGCAGGAGGCAGGCCCCGGCGCGGGTGTCGTGACGCTGCACGGCATGTCCGGCGTCGGCAAGACACAGCTGGCCGCGGAGTACGTCTACCGGTTCGGCTCCGAGTACGACGTCGTGTGGTGGGTGCCCGCCGACCGCCGCGCCCTCTACCGGCAGAAACTGGCCGAACTGGCCCCGGAACTGGGCCTGTCCACCGGCGCCGAGTACGGCGAACGGCTCCGCGCGGTCAGGGACTCGCTGCGCCGTGGCGAACCGTACTCCCACTGGCTCCTCGTGCTCGACGGAGCCGACGATCCCGAACAGATCTGGGACCTGGTGCCGACCGGTCCGGGACATGTTCTGATCACTTCACGCAACCCGGAGTGGGGCGAGCACAACAGCAACCTGGTCGAGGTGCCGATCTACAGCCGGGACGAATCGGTTGCCTTCATCCGCCGCCGGGCCCCACGGCTGACGCACGCCGAGGCCGCTCAGCTGGCCGAGGCGCTGGAGGACCTCCCGCTGCTGCTCGACCAGACAGCGGGCTGGCTCAACGACTCCGACATGTCGATCGAGGAGTACATCGACCTGCTCCAGGGCGGCATCGACCAGGACGTCGTCAAGGTCTCCAAGGACTTCCCGATCGCCTTCCAGACTGCCTGGTCAATACTGCTGAACAAGCTCAAGGAGACCGTTCCCGAGTCCATCGACCTGCTGCGGCTGTGCAGCTTCTTCGCGCCGGGCTCCATTCCCGTGAGGCTGTTGAAGGAGATGCCGCCCGGTGAGCTGCCGGAACAGCTCACCGGCCTGATGAACGACCCGCTGCTCTGGAACAGGGCGATCGGCCAGCTGCGGCAGTACTCCGTGGTCCGGCTGGAGTCCCACGAGTCGGTGGGCGAGGAGGCCTCGTCCTCGGGGGAGTCGCTCTATCTGCACCGCATGGTCCACCAGATCGTGGGCAAGGACATGCCGGAGCGGGACCGCGAAGAATTCATCGACGTCGTCCGCCGGGCTCTCGCAGCCGCCGATCCCGGACGGCCCATCGACGCCACGCAATGGCCCGCGTACGCCGAGATCACCCCTCACCTGAAGTGGGCCGGCGTCCTGGAGAGCACCGATCCCGCGGTGCAGACCCTGGTCCTCAACTGCCTGCGCTACATGTACTTCTCGGGCGAGTACAGGGCGGGCATCAAGCTCGGCGGCCGCGCCATGAGGGCGTGGCGCGAACTGCTGGGCGAGACCCACCCCAGGCTCTGGGACCTCAGCTACAACTACGCCAACCTGATGCGGGCCGTCGGCGACTACGCGGGCACCGAGGCCATGGAGCGGGCCGTGGTCGACTATCTGCGCACCGAGCGAGGGGGACAGGACCTCGAACATCTGCGCGCAGCCAGTGGTCTCGCTGCGGACCTGCGGGGTCTCGGCCGCTACGAGGAAGCGCTGGAGATGTCCGGCTCGATCCTCGAGACCTACCGCGAGCTGCTCGGGGACCAGGACTCCCGCACCGTCAACGCCCAGAACAACCTGGCCATTTCGCTGCGGCTGCTCGGCCGGTACGAAGAGTCACGGGAGCTCAACCGGCGCACTCTGGAGGCACGGCGGCAGCTGTTGCGAGCCCGGCACGGCTGGACCCTCCTCTCCGAGATCAACTACGCCACGGATCTCCGGCTGCTCGGCCGCTACAGCGAGGCCGAATCGCTCCAGGCGCAGAGCGCCAGGGTGCACCGCATCGTTCTCGGCGACGACAACCCCCAGACGCTGCTCGCCGAGCACAACCTCGCGCTCTGCCGCTATCGCAACGGCGAACGCGGCAAGGCCGCACCGGCGTTCACCCGGGTCCTCGAGCGCGGCGAGCGGGTACTGGGTGAGGACGACCCGCTGACCTTGATGTTCGCGGCCAGCCAGAGTTTCTTCGCGCGCGAGCACGCCGACGTCGACCAGGCCAGGACCATAAGCGAATACGTCGTCGACGGATACACCACGATGCTCGGCGAGGACCACCCGTACGTGGCCGGCACCCGCGCCAACCATGCCTTGATCCTGCGCAATGTCGGCGAACGGGACCACGCCCACCTGCTCACCGAAGAGGCACTCGACCGGATGACGCGTGCCGTGGGCGAGAACCACCCGTGGACGCTGGGCTGCGCGATCAACGCGTCGGCACTGCGCAACCTGGTCGGCGACCCGGAATCAGCCGCCGCGCTGACCGACTCCTGCGTCGCACGGGCCATCGAGACCCTCGGCCGGACCCATCCGCTCACGCTCTCCGCCCGGATCGCCCACGCGGCGGACCTGCGCGGCATGCGGGAGAGGCAACGGGCCGAGAAGATCGAGAGCGAGGCGTTGGGAGACCTCGTGACGACCTTGGGCGCACAGCACGTCCACACGGTTTCGGCGCGGTCCCGCAACCGCCCGTTCTGGGACTTCGAGCCGCAGATCATCTGATCCGGTCACCGAAGCAACGGCGACATGCCGGAGGGCCCGGTCCCGCGATCGCTCGCGGGGCCGGGCCCTCCGTACGTACAGCTGCCGGTCAGGCCTCGAAGACCTCGGCGACCAGCTGTGCCTGCTCGGCCTGGTGGCGCTTGGCCGAGCCGACCGCCGGGGAGGAGCTGTGCGGACGCGAGATGCGACGCAGGCGCTCACCGTGCGGGACGTCGGCGCCGACGGCCAGGTCCAGGTGGTCGATCAGGTTCAGGGCGATGAACGGCCAGGCACCCTGGTTGGCCGGCTCCTCCTGGGCCCAGAGGTACTTCTCGGCGTTCGGGTACTTGGCGATCTCGGCCTGCAGCTCGGCACCCGGCAGCGGGTACAGACGCTCCAGCCGGATGATGGCCGTGTCCTTGACGCCGCGCTTCTCGCGCTCGGCATCCAGGTCGTAGTAGACCTTGCCGGCGCAGAAGACGACCTTGCGGACTGCATTCGGGTCGACCGAGTCGTCGCCGATCACCGGGCGGAAGCCGCCGGTGGTGAACTCCTCCGCCTTGGACGCCGCCGCCTTGAGGCGGAGCATCGACTTCGGGGTGAAGACGACCAGCGGCTTGTGGTGCGGGTTGTGCACCTGCCACCGCAGGAGGTGGAAGTAGTTCGACGGGAGCGTCGGCATGGCGACCGTCATGTTGTTCTGCGCGCACAGCTGGAGGAAGCGCTCCGGGCGGGCGGACGAGTGGTCCGGGCCCTGGCCCTCGTAGCCGTGCGGCAGGAGCAGCGTGACGCCCGAGGTCTGGCCCCACTTCTGCTCGGCCGAGGAGATGAACTCGTCGACGACGGTCTGCGCGCCGTTGACGAAGTCACCGAACTGGGCCTCCCAGACGACCAGCGACTCCGGGCGGGCCAGCGAGTAGCCGTACTCGAAGCCCATCGCCGCGTACTCGCTGAGCAGCGAGTCGTAGACGTTGTAGCGGGCCTGGTCGTCGGAGAGGTAGAGCAGCGGGGTGTAGTCCTCGCCGGTCACCTGGTCGACGAGGACCGCGTGGCGCTGGCCGAAGGTGCCGCGGCGGGTGTCCTGGCCGGCGAGCCGGACCGGGGTGCCCTCCATCAGCAGCGAACCGATGGCCAGGGTCTCGCCCATGCCCCAGTCGATCGTGCCGTTCTCCACCGAGGCGGCACGGCGCTGCATCTGCGGCATCAGGCGCGGGTGGACCGTGATCCGCTCCGGAATGTTGACCTGGGACTCGGCGATCCGCTTCACGACCTCCGCGGAGACCGCGGTGGTGACGGCGACCGGGAACTCGGGCTTCGCTTCCGGGACAAGGGTCTGGGCCGGGTGCGAGGTGGCTTCGCGGACCTCCGCGAAGACCTTCTCCAGCTGGCCCTGGAAGTCCTGGAGCGCCTGCTCGGCCTCTTCCAGCGTGATGTCGCCGCGACCGATGAGGGACTCGGTGTAGAGCTTGCGCACCGAGCGCTTCTTGTCGATCAGGGTGTACATCTGCGGGTTGGTGAACTCCGGGTTGTCGCCCTCGTTGTGACCGCGGCGGCGGTAGCAGATGAGGTCGATGACGACGTCCTTGTTGAACGCCTGCCGGAACTCGAAGGCCAGCCGGGCCACCCGGACGACGGCCTCGGGGTCGTCACCGTTGACGTGGATGATCGGAGCCTCGATCATGCGCGCCACGTCGGTGGCGTACATCGAGGAGCGGGAGGACTCCGGGGCGGCGGTGAAGCCGACCTGGTTGTTGATCACCACGTGCACGGTGCCGCCGGTGCGGTAGCCGCGCAGCTGCGACATGTTGAGCGTCTCGGCGACGACGCCCTGGCCCGCGAAGGCCGCGTCGCCGTGGAGCGCGACGGGCAGGACCGTGAAGTCCGTGCCGCCCTTGTTGATGATGTCCTGCTTGGCGCGGGCGATGCCCTCGAGGACCGGGTCGACCGCCTCCAGGTGCGAGGGGTTGGCGGCCAGCGAGACCTTGATCTGTTCGCCGTCCAGGCCGGTGAAGGTGCCTTCGGCGCCCAGGTGGTACTTGACGTCGCCGGAGCCGTGCATCGACCGCGGGTCGAGGTTGCCCTCGAACTCCCGGAAGATCTGCGCGTACGACTTGCCGACGATGTTCGCCAGGACGTTCAGACGGCCGCGGTGGGCCATGCCGATGACGACCTCGTCGAGGCGGGCCTCGGCGGCGGAGTCGATGACCGCGTCGAGCAGCGGGATGACGGACTCGCCGCCCTCCAGCGAGAACCGCTTCTGGCCGACGTACTTGGTCTGCAGGAACGTCTCGAACGCCTCGGCGGCGTTGAGGCGGCGCAGGATCCGCAGCTGCTCCTCGCGCTCCGGCTTGGGGCGCGGACGCTCCACCCGGTCCTGGAGCCACTTGCGCTGCTTCGGGTCCTGGATGTGCATGAACTCGATGCCGGTGGTGCGGCAGTACGACTCACGCAGCACACCGAGGATGTCGCGGAGCTTCATCAGCGTCTTGCCGGCGAAACCGCCGACCGCGAAGTCCCGCTCCAGGTCCCACAGGGTGAGGCCGTGCTCGGTGATGTCCAGGTCGGGGTGCTTGCGCTGGCGGTACTCCAGCGGGTCGGTGTCGGCCATGACGTGGCCGCGGACCCGGTAGGAGTGGATCAGCTCGAAGACCCGCGCGGCCTTGGTGACATCGTCGTCGTGCGAGGCGTCGATGTCCTTGAGCCAGCGGACCGGCTCGTAGGGGATGCGCAGCGCCTTGAAGATCTCGTCGTAGAACTCGTTCTCGCCGAGCAGGAGCTGGGACACGATCCGCAGGAACTCGCCGGAGGCGGCGCCCTGGATGACGCGGTGGTCGTACGTCGAGGTCAGGGTCATGACCTTCGAGATGCCCAGCTTGTTCAGCGTGTCCTGGGAGGTGCCCTGGAACTCCGCCGGGTAGTCCATCGCGCCGACACCCATGATGAGGCCCTGCCCGGGCATCAGGCGGGGCACCGAGTGGACGGTGCCGATGCCGCCGGGGTTGGTCAGCGAGGCGGTGACTCCGGTGAAGTCGTCCATGCCGAGCTTGCCGATGCGGGCGCGGCGGACGATGTCCTCGTACGCCTGCCAGAACTCGAAGAAGTTGAGCGTCTCGGCCTTCTTGATGGCCGCGACGACCAGCTGGCGGTCGCCGCTCGGCTTCACCAGGTCGATGGCCAGACCGAGGTTGACGTGCTCCGGCTTGACCAGGGTCGGCTTGCCGTCCTTCTCCGCGAAGGAGTAGTTCATCGACGGCATGGCCTTGAGGGCCTGCACCATCGCGTACCCGATGAGGTGGGTGAAGGAGATCTTCCCGCCGCGGGCGCGCTTGAGGTGGTTGTTGATGACGATGCGGTTGTCGAAGAGCAGCTTCACCGGAACGGCGCGGACGGACGTGGCCGTCGGCAGTTCCAGGGAGGCGTTCATGTTCTTCGCCACGGCGGCGGACGGGCCGCGCAGCGTCACGTACTCGGGGCCCTCGGCGACAGTGGCCGGGGCCGCCTTGGCGGGCGCGGCGGCCTTCGCTGCCGGAGCGGCGGGCGCGGCCGGAGCGGCGGGCGCGGCCGGGGCCACCGGGGCAGCGGCCGGAGCGGCAGCCGCGGGCTTCGCCGGGGCGGCGGCCGGGGCCTGCGCCGGCGCGGTGGCGGCCGGGGGCACCACAGCCCCCGCGGCTGCGGCGCCGGGAACGGGCTTGTCCGCCGTGCCGGACGTACCCGGCTTGTAGTCGGCGAAGAAGTCCCACCAGGCGCGATCGACCGAATTGGGATCCTGGAGGTACTGCTGGTAGATCTCGTCGACAAGCCACTCATTGGGGCCGAAAGCCGCAGCCGGGCTCGTGCCCGGGCTGGCTTGGTCGGTCGAGATGCTTGAGTTACTGGGGGACTGAGACGACACGGCGGCAACCGCCCTCTTCCGCTTCACAAGGTGATGGACAGCGGAAATCAAGGCTACGCCTCCCTGACCGTTCCATGCAGGCCGGGCCGGTCTTCGTCGTGCAAGTCACATCAAAGAGCGGGTTTCGATGCAGGAAATGGCGGGAAACAAGCTTGGTTCCGCTTCAGTCCGGGTACGCGAGGCCGTGGCTACGGCCACATGGACCGTATCCCCCTCGTGGGACGACACGTAGAACGCGCCCTTCCGGTTCGAACCCTATGTCAACTGCGTGGCGAAGGAATCCCCGGAAGAGTGACTTGGATCCGGCAGCCGCGAGCTGATTCAGCCACTCCGATGCGGCCGCCGTGCAGATCCACCGCCCAGCGGGCGATCGCGAGCCCCAGACCCGTACCGCCGTCGCTGCCCGGACCGTGCGGCGACGGCACCTCGCCCCGGTTGAAACGCTCGAAGACCCGGTGCCACTCGGACTCGGGGATGCCCGGGCCCTCGTCCAGGACCTCCAGATCCAGCGACTCCGGCTGCGCGCCGCGCCGTGCCCGCACCGTGACCCGGCCGTGCGGCGGGCTGTGCTTGACAGCGTTGTCGATCAGATTGGCCACCACCTGGTGGAGCCGCTCCGCGTCCGCATGCGCGGTCAGCTCGGGCGGCGACACATCCAGATGCAGATGTACGTCCTTGCGGCTGTGGTTCCCGGAGCCGGAGGAGAGCCGGCGGTGCGAGGCAGCCAGGTTCGCTTCCTTCAGCACGCCCGAGAGATACGGCCACACCTCGAAACGGCGGGCCTTCAGGCTGACCACCCCGTGGTCCAGCCGGGAGAGGTCCAGCAGCGTCTCCACCAGCCTGCCGAGCCGCTCCGTCTGTTTGAGCGCCGTGCGCATCGTCTCCGGATCGGCCGCGGATACCCCGTCCACGACGTTCTCCAGCACCGCTCTCAGCGCCGCGATCGGCGTACGCAGCTCGTGCGAGACGTTGGCCACCAGCTCCTTGCGGTGCAGGTCCACGGCCTCCAGATCGTCCGCCATGAGATTGATCGTCTGCGCCAGGTCGCCGAGCTCGTCACGCCGGTCGGCGCCCCTCACCCGTCTGGTGTAGTCGCCGTGCGAGATCGACCGGGCGACCTTCGTCATCTCCTCCAGCGGCGCCGTCAGACCGTGCGCCACGAACTGCGTGATCAGCAGCGTCGCGATCACCGAGAACACGGTGATGAACCGCAGCTCGGTCCTGGTGCGCAGCGCCACCATCAGCAGCCCGGTCGTGATGAACACCGAGACCACGACGAGCGTGCCCAGCTTGGCCTTGACCGAGAAAGGACGCAGTCGCGAGCCGGGCCGGGTCATGGCGCCGGGGTCTCCAGGGCGTAACCGACGCCGTGCACGGTGCGGATCCGCTCCGCACCGATCTTCCGGCGCAGCGCCTTGATGTGGCTGTCGACGGTACGGGTGCCGGAGGCGTCCGCCCAGTCCCAGACCTCCGCGAGCAACTGCTCCCGGGAGAGCACCGCGCGCGGTGTGCCGGCCAGGCAGACCAGCAGATCGAACTCGGTCGGCGTGAGGTGGACGTCCTCGGCGCGCACCCGCACCCGGCGCTGCGCGTGGTCGATCTCCAGCTCGCCGAGGCGCAGGATGCCGCTGCGCGGTGTCACCGCGGCCAGTGCGGCACGCTCCACCCGGCGCAGCAGGACATGCACCCGGGCGGCCAGCTCACGCATCGAGAACGGCTTGGTCATGTAGTCGTCCGCGCCGACACCGAGGCCGACCAACATGTCGGTCTCGTCGTCCCGGGCGGTCAGCATCAGCACGGGCACCGGCCGGGTGGCCTGCACCCGGCGGCACACCTCCAGGCCGTCGAAGCCCGGCAGCATGATGTCGAGCACCATCAGGTCGGGCTGCCAGGACTCGGCCGCGTCGACGGCCGCGGGGCCGTCGAGCGCGGTCTCCACCAGGAAGCCCTCGGCCCGCAGGCGGGCGGAGATGGCATCGACGATCGTCGCGTCGTCCTCGACCACCAGTACCCGGCGCTGCGCGCCCGGGGTCGCCGCGACACCGTTGTGGGTGGTGTGTGTGTGTTCCATCGCCCCGCCCTGCCCGTTCTCGCGGGGGCCAATCCCCCGGACGCACGGTGTTCGCTTGTGAATTTCGTGGGTGATCCCGTTTGCCGCTCAGCAGCGTAAAGCCACCGGACGGCTCCCGGCTACGCAGGGTGTAACGGCACAGGAACAGGTTGGACCCGAGGAAGAGGCAGAGTGTCTGCCTTGTGGCGCTTGGCCCCCGGGCGTCCGGGGGCCGCGCATACCCGGTGGGGGACCTCAGGCGGTCCGAAGTGCGAGATGAACCACGTCGGGCACACCTCGGGCAACCTGCACCTCTTCCGTCCTTACGCCGCTGAATCCGGCATTGCGCAAGGCCTGTTCGAAGTGGGCGGACGGTTGCGCGGACCAGACCGCGAGTACTCCGCCCGGATTCAGCCGCTCCCGGCAGTCGGCGAGACCGGCGGGCGAATACAGGCTGCCGTTGTCGTCGGTGACGGTCCAGTCCGGTCCGTTGTCGATGTCCAGGCACAGGGCGTCGTAACGGTCCGTAGTCGTGCGGAGGTACGCCATCAGATCCGTCGCCAGGATCTCGGTCCGCGGGTCGGCGAGCGCGGCACCGGTGATCCGGGCCAGCGGGCCACCCCGGTGCCAGTCGATGATCGCCTGCTCCCGCTCGACGACCGCGATCCGCCCCCAGCGCGGCTCGGCTGCCGCGTGGGAGAGGGAGAAGCCGACCCCGAGACCGCCGATCAGCACCGACGGGTCCGGCCGCCCGGCGGGCAGCGCGGCAAGCGCCGCGTCGATCAGCAGCCGCTCGGAGCGGCCGTCCGCGGTGTCCATCAGGAAGCAGCCGTTGGCGATGATCTCGAAGTCGTCACCCCGCTCCCGCAGGACTACCTCTCCGTATGGTCCTTCGCGGCGGTCGAGCGTGACGGGGCTGTGAGCGGTGCGGCGGTCGGCGGTGGGCATGTCCTCGGCCTCCGGTAGAGGGTGGGTGAGTCCCTGCCATCCTCGCCCGGCCGCGCGGCCGGGACCAGCGAGTTGCCGGATCCGTACGGGGCGCGGGGAGGTGAAAGGCGTGGTCACACGGGCTCCGGCCGTGCGCCGCGCACCACGGGGAGCGCCCCGCCGGCCGCGTACGCCGCCACGCTACGGGGGGCGATGCGTTCGGGACCCCGGCCGGCCGGGAGAGCATGCCGCCCAGTGCGGCCGACTGCTGCGCCGGCATCGGGCTCCCGCCTGCGTTCGCACAGATCTGCGGGACGCCGTCCGTGCAGATCCGGCGGACCGCCACGGGTCGGTCAGGCGGCCTCGACGGACCGGGCCGTGGCCCGGTCGGCCTCGGTGGGTCCGGCGCGCAGGGTGAGCAGCAGGTCCGGATCGGAGACCCCGGGAATGGCGGTGCCGCGCGGAATGCTGCCGTAGAGGTAGGTGAAGTGCAGCTGCGTGGCGTCGAATGCGTCGGCGAACCGGGCACGGGCCGTCTCGACGACGGGGGTGAACGCCGCCGGCCGGCGGCTCCGTGAGCCTCCGCGTCGGATCGTCCCGTCGTCGGCCAGTCCTCTGTCACCGGGAGATCCACGAGGGCCGTTGTCGGTCATACGGGCGCCGTGCTGGGTGCGCGCCGCGGCTGCCGAGTGGTTTTCGCAGGTGACGGGCAGGTGGACGAAGATCGCTGAGAGCGAACACGGCCCCGGGAACATAAAGTCGGTCAGGAGCATTGAGCCGGTATAGCTCAACTTGACTGCTGAAGGGGAGATCATGGCTACTGAGTCCAACGCGGTCACTCCGCTCACCTTGCCTGTGCTGCCACTCGACGACGAGGTGGTGCTGCCCGGAATGGTGGTTCCTCTGGACCTGTCCGACACCGATGTCCGGGCCGCCGTCGAGGCTGCTCAGGCCGCCGCCCGTCCGGGTGGCGGCAAGCCCGAGGTGCTGCTGGTGCCGCGGATCGACGGGACCTACACCGGGACTGGTGTACTCGGCACCGTCGAGCAGGTCGGCCGGCTCTCCGACGGAGACCCGGGCGCCCTCATCCGCGGCCGTGACCGCGTGCGGATCGGGGCCGGAACCACCGGACCCGGAGGTGCACTCTGGGTCGAGGGGACCCGCGTGGACGTCTCGGCTCCCGAGCCGCTCCCCGGCGCCGCCGCCGAGCTGGTCAAGGAGTACAAGGCCCTCGCCACCAGCTGGCTGAAGAAGCGCGGTGCCTGGCAGGTCGTGGACCGGGTCCAGCAGATCGACGACATCTCCGCGCTTGCCGACAACTCGGGTTACTCACCGTTCCTCACCACCACCCAGAAGGTGCAGCTCCTGGAGACCGCCGACGCGGTCGCCCGGCTGAAGCTCGCCATCCAGTGGCTCGGCGAGCACCTCGCCGAACAGGACGTCGCCGAGTCCATCGCCAAGGACGTCCAGGAGGGCGTCGACAAACAGCAGCGCGAGTTCCTGCTGCGGCGCCAGATGGAGGCCGTACGCAAGGAGCTGTCCGAGCTCAACGGCGACGCGGAGGACGAGTCCGACGACTACCGGGCGCGCGTCGAGTCCGCCGATCTTCCCGAGCACGTCCGTGAGGCCGCGCTCAAGGAGGTCGGCAAGCTGGAGCGCTCGTCCGACCAGAGCCCCGAGGGCTCCTGGATCCGAACCTGGCTGGACACCGTCCTCGAACTGCCGTGGACCGAACGGACCGAGGACGCGTACGACATCCGCGCGGCGAAGGAGATCCTCGACGCCGAGCATGCGGGCCTGGAGGACGTGAAGGAACGGATCACCGAGTACCTCGCGGTGCGCAAGCGCCGTGCCGAACGCGGCCTCGGGGTCGTGGGCGGGCGTCGGGGCGGTGCGGTGCTGGCCCTCGTCGGACCGCCCGGCGTCGGCAAGACGTCCCTCGGTGAGAGCGTCGCGCACGCCATGGGCCGCACGTTCGTCCGCGTCGCGCTCGGCGGTGTGCGGGACGAGGCGGAGATCCGAGGCCACCGGCGTACGTACGTCGGTGCGCTCCCCGGACGCATCGTCCGCGCCATCAAGGAGGCCGGTTCCATGAACCCGGTCGTCCTGCTCGACGAGATCGACAAGGTCGGCTCCGACTTCCGCGGCGACCCGGCCGCGGCGCTCCTCGAAGTCCTCGACCCGGCGCAGAACCACACCTTCCGTGACCACTACCTGGAGGTCGAACTCGACCTCAGCGACGTCGTCTTCCTGGCCACCGCCAATGTCCTGGAAGCCATCCCGGAGGCGCTGCTCGACCGCATGGAGCTGGTCAGGCTCGACGGATACACCGAGGACGAGAAGGTCGTCATCGCCCGCGACCACCTGCTCCCGCGCCAGCTGGAGCGGGCCGGTCTGGAGAAGGGTGAGGTGACGCTCGACGAGTCGGCGCTGCGCAAGCTGGCCGGCGAGTACACCCGTGAGGCGGGCGTCCGCAACCTGGAGCGGGCCGTCGCCCGGCTGCTCCGCAAGGTCGCGGCCCAGCACGAACTGGGCGACCGGGAGCTCCCGTTCACCGTCACCGACGAGGACCTGCGGGGTCTTGTCGGACGGCCGCACCACGTCCCCGAGTCCGCCCAGGACCCGGCCGAGCGCCGCACCGCGGTGCCGGGCGTGGCGACCGGACTCGCGGTGACCGGCGCCGGTGGCGACGTGCTGTTCGTCGAGGCGTCGCTGGCCGACCCGGAGACCGGCGCGGCCGGACTGACCCTCACCGGTCAGCTCGGCGACGTCATGAAGGAGTCCGCGCAGATCGCGCTGAGCTTCCTGCGCTCGCACGGCGCCGAGCTGGAACTGCCCGTCGCCGACCTCAAGGACCGGGGAGCGCACATCCACTTCCCGGCGGGCGCGGTGCCCAAGGACGGTCCGAGTGCCGGTATCACGATGACGACGGCGCTGGCCTCGCTGCTCTCCGGACGGCTCGTCCGTACGGATGTGGCGATGACCGGTGAGGTGTCGCTGACGGGACGGGTGCTGCCGATCGGCGGGCTGAAGCAGAAGCTGCTGGCCGCCCACCGGGCCGGTATCACCACCGTGGTGATCCCCAAGCGGAACGAGGCCGATCTGGACGACGTCCCGGCGGAGGTCCTGGAGAAGCTGGATGTCCACCCGGTGACGGATGTCCGCCAAGTGCTGGAGATCGCCCTCGCCCCGGCCACGGCCGAGGCGGAGGAGAGGGTCCCGGCCGCGGCGTGAGCGCCATGGCGTGACGGGCGTGGCATGACGTGCGCGGCCGGTCGGACGGCCCGCGCCTCCCGAGAGGGCGGTGCGGGCCGTTCCGCCGCTCCGGGTGCCGGAACGTGCCGTTCCGCGTCCGGGCGGGGCGCGGCAAGGACACGCTGCTGGGATCTTGTGCGAGCGGAAGCGATGGTGGAGGCGTGCGGGAGCCCCGGTGACGGGGCGCGTCACCGGGGCTCCGGAAAGCGGAGGCTCAGCCGTTGGCGAGTGCCTGTACGCGGTCGAGGGCACCGTTGAAGTGGTTGTGGTCGCCGACGAAGGGGCCGGACGACGTGTACTGCCACATCGTGTAGTAGCCCCAGCCGGCCGGGAGCGCGCCGACCGTGGTGTCGTAACGGGCCACCCACAGCGGGTTGGTGGTGCCGAAGCCCGCGTTGTTCCCGGTGCAGGTCGTCCACCAGCTGGTCGCGGTGTAGATGACCGCGTCACGCCCGGTGCGCGCCTTGTACGTGTTCACGAAGTCGCGGATCCAGGAGACCATGCCGGCCTGCGTCTTGCCGTAGCACTGCGCGCCGTACGGGTTCCACTCGATGTCGAGCACGCCGGGCAGCGTCTTGCCGTCCTTCGACCAGCCACCCCCGTGGTCCACGAAGTAGTTGGCCTGGGTGGCGCCGCTCGTGGTGTCCGGGGTGGCGAAGTGGTACGCACCGCGGATCATGCCGACGTTGTACGAGCCGTTGTACTGCTGCGCGAAGTAGGGATTCGTGTAGTACGTGCCCTCGGTGGCCTTGGCGTAGGCCCACCGGACGCCGCTGTTCCAGAGAGTCGCCCAGGCGACGTTGCCCTGGTAGCTGGCGACGTCCACGCCTTCGGTCTGGGCGACAAGCGTGCCGCCCGGCAGGCCGCCCCGGCCGTCGTGGGCGATGACGCCCATGCCCATCGTGGCCGACCCGCGCACGGGCTTCTTGGCGGCGGCCGTGGGGGAGTCGGCCGCGATGGCCGCGCTGGGCAGGGTGAGCAGAAGCGAAAGTGCTGCGAGGAGGGTTCCCAGTGCCGCCAGGCGTGAGCGGCGGGTCGTTCCGGATCCGGATCTGTGCACGGGCATGTGCGTGCCTCCGAGGCCTCGGTGGGGGGATCTGCAGACCCAGGGGGGCGGCTCGGCGCACCCCCTGTGGCATGTCATGGTGTGGACATGCCAGTAGTGACGCTACGCACGTAGACCCGCGCGGCGGAAGAGGGCCTGGGTGGTGCCGTTGGTCTACGCCTGCGAAATACTGGTGGAGCTGCGGCGATGACCGGCGGTGGAAGAAATTTTCAGCGGCAGGAAAGCTCATGAGGAGTGTTGACGTGCACGGGAGCGAAAGCGGTAGTGAACCCGGCGCGACCGGAGGAAGTGGTGCAGACCACGAATTCCTGGCACTGGAGCGGGAATTGGCGGTCTTTCTGCGCCGCGCGCGGGCCAGTTCCGGTGAGATGGCGCGGGAGGTCCATCCCGAGCTGGAGGCCGCGGCTTACGGACTCTTCGTACGGCTGGAGTCGGTGGGGCAGCAGCGGGCCACCGACCTCGCCGCGTACTTCGGCGTGGGGAAGGCGACCATGAGCCGTCAACTGCGCGCCCTGGAGGAGCTCGGACTGGTGGCGCGCGAGCCCGATCCGGCCGACGGGCGAGCCTTCCTCGTCCATCTCACCGACGAGGGGCTTGCGCGCTTCCGCAGCGTCCGCGACGCGCGCCGCGACCGGTACGTGAGCAAGCTCGCCGACTGGGACCGGACCGAGGTGGCGGAATTGGCACGGCTGCTGCACCAATTGAACGCGCGGGCCGAGGACTGACGCCGACCGGGCCCGAACCGGCCCGGCCGGGCATCCCCGGGTGCTCTCCGGCCCCGCCCCCTGGAAACCGCCCACGCCGCGGGTGCGGGCCGACCCCGCACCCGGGACCTACAGCACGACGTAGACCGCCGTCGCGTCGTCGTGCGTCTTGCTGCGCCGCAGATGCGCACGCTCCGTGTCCGCGTCCTCCAGGGCCCTGACCCGGTCGATCAGCCCCTGTGTGCCCTCCTTGCGGAGCACCGCGAGGCAGGCCGCCCAGTCGCCCTCATGGAACATCTCCGTCCAGCGGCTCGCCCCGTCCGTCAGCGCGGCCACCGCCCGCACCTCGGTGAGCGGCGTGCGCCCGGTCACGGCGCGGACAGCCACCCCGGGGTCTGCGGCGGCGGTGAAGAAGCCGCCCTTTTTGTTCCGCACCCGCGTATCGGCGATCGCCTCGGTGGCCAGCGAGCCCGGCGGCAGTCGGTCGAGCCGGTCGTCGAGCAGCGCGCGCACCGTTCCGTCCGGTGACTCGAACAGTAGTACGGAGTCGGAGAGCACCAGGTGTTCGATCTCTTCCCCGTCCCAGCGCACCACGACAACGGTCGCCTGGGGGGTGCGCACGTGAGAAAGGTCACACAGGGTGCGATGTGTGTCGGCGGTGCGCCGGATGGACTCGGCGAGGATCTCGGTGAGCGTCAGATCCCGCCGCGAACCCGACAGTTCGACCAACGATCCGCCCAGCCGCGCGGTGAACCAGGGCACGGAGTGCACACAACCGTCGTCCCCCCGTGGCGGAGTGACTCCGTCGAGCAGAACCAACGTGCCACCCCCGCCGGAAGCGGGGAGCGAGGTGGCTGCCCAGTCCTCGTTGGGGCGCTCCGGACTACCGGGGACCGAGGTGAGTTCTATGCGCATACGGCCAGTCTGCACGACGCCTTCACGGGGCCTGCACGATCGTGGCGTTGAGCCGTACCGGCAGGTCAGCGGGGAGGCTTGAGCGGAAGGAGTGGCTCCGTGCCGGGTGCGGGCGGGCATCCTGCCAAAGCCCGGGCGGAAGTTCCAGCCGGTGATCCAGGCGTGGTCTGCGGCGCCCGGGGGAGACTTGTTCGTCAACTCCGGAGTGATGTTCACTCGTTCAGGTGGCGGAGCGGTTGATGCGTGCCCCCCTCTCAAAAGCACTGGAATGGTCAGAAGCCGTACCAGGGGTCGGGGTGTCCTTCCACATATGACCGTGCGTCACCTCTGCTTCAAGGGTGGACGAGTCAAGATTGCGAGCACCGGTGCAGAAGAAGCGGCCGCGGAGCAAAGGCAGCGAGCAAATCAGTACCGGGGCGACACCTCCGGCGCCGAGCGGGAGTGAGCCGGCCCGGCGCACCGTCCGCGTACGCAGTCGGCTGGTCGCCGGCGTCGCGGTCGTCGGCATCACCGTCATCGCCGCGGGCGCGCCCGCGGCCCTCGGCGCCTACACCGAACTGACCGAGTCCCAGCGGTTGGTCACCCTCGCCCAGCTGAACCAGCAGGCGGTGGCCCTCGCCCACTCCCTCGCGGACGAGCGCGACGAAGTCACCGCCTATATCGCGGGCGGCCGGGACGGGAAGCCCGGCGCGAAGAACGACGGTCCCAGCGCCCGCGTCGACCAGCAGATCGACGAGATCCGTGCCACGGCTCCCGCCGCGCTGCGCCGCGACCTCTCCACGATCCCCTCCCTGCGCCGGACCGCCCTCACCGGCAAGGGCTCGGCACTCGACGCCCACCAGGCGTACTCCGAGGTCATCGCCAAGCTCCACGACCTCGCCGACGACCTCGCCGAGAAGACCCCGCCGCGGGCCGCCGAGGCGACCCGTGCACCCCTCGCCCTCGGCCGGGCCGCCGATCAGGCCTCCGCCACCCGCGGGCTGCTGATCGCCGCGCTCTCCGTGCCCCGCGAAGAGGCCACGGCCTCGCAGATCGACCCGTTCACCGGGCTGCCCGTCCAGACCCAGGACGAGGGCAGCAGCGAGGACGACCGCAACCGTGACGCGCTGAGTGCGGCCGCCCAGCAGGCCAGGGTCCGCGAGCTCTCCTCGCTCGCCGATTTCGACCAGGCCGCGGGCAACACCGCCCGCGACAAGCTCTCCTCCACCGTCACCGGGCCCGAGGTCAACCGCGCGGAGAAGTACCTCGCCGCACTCACCGACCGTCCCGAGCTGTCGGACTCCGACCAGAAGGCCGACCGGAAGAAGGTCGAGGCGGCACTCTCCGCCCGCGTCGACCGGATGCGCAGCGTCGAGTCCGCCCTCGGCACCGCCCAGGTGCAACGTCTGGAGCAGCTGCGCGACGACGACGTCACCGCTCTCGAACTGCGCATCGCGCTCCTCGGCGGCTGTCTGCTGATCGCCGTCGGCGTCTCCACCGCCGTGGCCCGTACGCTGACCCAGCCGCTCGCCGTCCTGCGGATCGGCGCCGCCCGCCTCGCCGCGGAACCTGCGACCGCCGAGCCGGTCCGCTACACCGGCCGCAACGACGAGTTCGCCCAGGTCGTTCGATCCCTCAACGCCCTGCACGGCAAGCTGCACGGGTTGCTCCACGAGTTCAACGGCCGGTTCGAGAATCTGGAGAACGAGCGCGGCGAACTGATCGCCGGACGCGAGGCCCTCACGCTCCAGTGCGCCGAACTCCAGGTCCGCACCGCAGATCTGACCGCCCAGCTGGAGCGGCTCACGAACACGGTCCATCACACCTTCGTCAACCTCTCGCTGCGCACCCTCGGCCTCGTCGAGCGCCAGCTCGGCGTCATCGAGAGCCTGGAGGATCGCGAGCAGGACCCGGAGCGGCTCGCCACCCTCTTCAAGCTCGACCACATGGCCACGGTCATGCGACGCCACAGCGAGAACATGCTGGTCCTCGCGGGCGCCGAGCACAGCCACGGGCACTCCGGCCCGATCCCGCTGGTCGACGTGTTGCGTGCGGCCGTCAGCGAGATCGAGCGGTACGAGCGGGTCACCATCCAGTCCCTGCCGTCGCATGCCCAGATCGCCGGTTTCGCCGCCGACGACCTGAGCCACCTGGTCGCCGAACTCCTGGAGAACGCCACATCCTTCTCGCCGCCCGACTCGCAGGTCGAGCTCTCCGGCTGGCTGCTGGAGACCGGCGAGGTGATGCTCTCCGTGCAGGACGAGGGCATCGGCATGTCGTCCGTACGGATGGGTGAGCTCAACGCCCGCCTGGCCGACCCGTCCTCGTTCGAGGCGGGCGAGCAGAGCGCCGACGGCGCGGGCCTCGGACTCCAGGTGACGTCGCTGCTCGCGGCGCGCCACGGGGTGCGGGTCCAGCTGCGCGAGCACAAGGGCAGCGGGGTGACGGCGGTCGTCGTGCTGCCGCAGGCGCTGCTGCCGAAGGCGCCGCCCGGCGCCGCGCCGCCGCCGGTGACCGTGCCGGGGGACGCGCCCGCGCTGAACCTGCCCGGATCGGTCGCCGAGGCCAACTCCAATGCCCTGCCGGGGCGGACGCTCGCGCTGCCCGGTGACCCGCTGATCGCCGCCGCCGAGCAGGCGATCCGTGAGTCGGCGCCGGACCCGGCCCAGGAGGAGGCGCCCGCTCCGGCGGAAGCCGAGCCGGTCGCCCCCGACGAGTCCGAGTCCGAGACCACGATGCAGGTCCGGCTCCCGGAGCTCCGGGACGTCCCCGCGGCTCAGCCGGTCCCGTCGGCCGCGCCGGCCCATGAGACCCCGGCGATCCCCGACCCGTACGCCATCGGCCCCGACCGCCACGAGCGCACCGCGGACGAGACCCCGGAGCCCTTCACTACCCCGGCTCCTTCCCCGGCGCCCACCGCCGAGGCCCTTCCCGGCCCCCGGCAGCCGGAGCCGCAGGCCGAACGCATCACCGACAAGGGCCTTCCCAAGCGCACCCCCAAGGTCGTCAAGCCCGCCGCCCCCACCGCCGAGCGCAAGGGCAGTCTGGACAAGGACGAGCTGCGCCGCCGCCTCGGCGGTTTCCACCAGGGGGCGAAGGACGGCCGCCGCGACGTCGAGGCGGAGATCGCCGACGGTGCCGTCACCGGTGCCGACACCGCACAGACCGAGCAGCCCGAGGGGGCAGACCGTTTCGGCGGTCGAACCGATGAGACGGGGGACACAGTCGAGGAGGCACGCAGTTGACTGCGCCCAGCACATTCGGGCTGAGCACCGAGGCCCGGAATCTTCACTGGTTGCTGAGCAATCTCGTCGAGGAGGTGCCAGGGGTCCATTCGGTCACCGTCGTCTCGTCCGACGGACTGATGCTGCTCTCCTCCGACCCAGGCCGCCAGACAGCCGCAGCGACAGGCGGCCCGCAGGACGGCCCCCGAGGCTCCAGCGCCGACCTGGCGACCATCGTCTCCGGTATCGGCTCCCTCACCGTCGGCGCCGCGAAACTGATGGACGGCGGCGGCGTCAAGCAGACCATGGTCGCCATGGACGAGGGCAGCGTCTTCGTCATGTCGATCAGTGACGGTTCGCTGCTCGGCGTGCACGCCACCCCCGACTGCGACATGAGCGTCATCGCGTACCACATGGCGCTCTTCGTCGGCCGTGCCGGACACGTACTCACCCCCGAACTCCGCAGTGAACTGCGCAAATCGATGGAGAGCGCCCAGTGACGCCCGCTGCTGAACCCGCCCCCAGGCTCCCGGTCCGCGGGTCCGACCGACGGCCCGCCCGGGTCCGCCCGTACTCGCTCACCCGCGGCCGCACCCGCTTCGGTCACGTCCTTCTCGTCGAGACGTTCGTGGCCGCGCTGGAAGCGCCCGAGGAGCGCCGCGAGCTCACCAACGGCAACCTCGCCACTCGGGTGATGCCGGAGCTCCAGGCCATTGTCGAAATCTGCCGCCGCATGCGTACGGTCGCGGAGATCTCGGCCCTGTTGAAGATGCCGCTCGGCGTGGTCCGCGTGCTGCTCAGCGACTTGGCCGACCAGGGAAAGATCCGTGTGTACGGGACCGGTCACGGCACCGGCCAGCCCGACCGCGCACTGCTCGAAAGGGTGCTGAATGGACTCCGTCGTCTCTGATCCGCTTCTGTCCGCCCCGCATCAGCCGGGACCGGAGGACCAGGCCGAGGAGTCGATCCAGGCCTGGCAGTTGGATCACACCAGGGCCCCCATAGCCACGAAGATAGTGGTCGCGGGCGGGTTCGGGGTCGGTAAGACGACCTTCGTGGGATCGGTCTCCGAGATAACCCCGCTGCAGACCGAAGCACTGATGACCCAGGCCAGCGAGGAGACCGACGACCTCACCGCGACGCCCGACAAGGTCACCACGACCGTGGCCATGGACTTCGGCCGTCTCACGCTCGACGACGACCTCGTGCTGTACGTGTTCGGCACGCCCGGACAGCAGCGCTTCTGGTTCATGTGGGACGACCTGGTGCGCGGCGCGATCGGTGCGGTGGTGCTCGCCGACACCCGGCGGCTCTCCGACTGCTTCCCCGCGCTCGACTACTTCGAGAGCTGCGGACTGCCGTACATCGTGGCCGTCAACCACTTCGAGGGGACGCCCGGTTACGAGGCGGAGGACGTCAGGGAGGCCCTGACCGTACCCCCGGACGTGCCTGTTGTGATCATGGACGCGCGTAACAGGATCACTGTCATCGAGGCGCTGCTGGCCCTCGTGGGTCACGCTTTTGACGCGGCCCCCGCCTAAGGGCTGTCCCGTAAGGGCGTGAAAGTCCCGCCTGCCATGCGGCAAACGTTGCCGGTCACGGCACTGGTGCCCCTCAGCGCACCAGACACACCTTGCGCACGTACCACGTAGACGTAACGGAGAACCGCGATGCGGAAGATACTCATAGTCGGAGCCGGCCAGTCCGGCCTCCAGCTCGCCCTCGGACTGCAGTCCCATGGGTACGAAGTCACCCTGATGTCCAACCGCACCGCCGACGAGGTCCGGTCCGGCCGGGTCATGTCGACGCAGTGCATGTTCCACACCGCGCTGCAGCACGAGCGCGACCTCAAGCTCAACTTCTGGGAGTCCCAGGCCCCGCGCATCGAGGGCCTCGGCGTCTCGGTCGCCGCCCCCGACTCCTCGCGCGCCGTCGACTGGGTCGGCAAGCTGGACGGCTTCGCCCAGTCCGTCGACCAGCGCGTCAAGATGGCCGGCTGGATGGATACGTTCGCCGAGCGTGGCGGACAGCTCGTCATCCACGGTGCGGCCGTCTCCGACCTCGACTACTTCTCCCGCACCTACGACCTGGTGATGGTCTCCGCGGGCAAGGGCGAGCTGGTCTCCATGTTCGGCCGGGACGCGTCCCGTTCGCCGTTCGACGCCCCGCAGCGCGCCCTGGCCGTCGCGTACGTCCACGGCATGGGCCCGCGCCCCGAGCACCCCGAGTTCGACGCGGTCCGCTGCAACCTGGTCCCCGGTGTCGGCGAGCTCTTCGTGATGCCGACCCTGACCACGTCCGGCCGCGCCGACATCCTGTTCTGGGAGGGCATTCCGGGCGGCCCGCTGGACGTCTTCCAGGGCATCAAGGACCCCTCCGAGCACCTCGCGAAGACGCTGGAGCTCATGAAGCAGTTCACGCCGTGGGAGTACGCGCGCGCCACCAAGGTCGAACTGACCGACGCCAACGGCACCCTGGCGGGCCGTTACGCCCCGACGGTGCGCAAGCCGATCGGCCGGCTGCCCGGCGGCGGCCTGGTGCTCGGCGTGGCGGATGTCGTCGTCGCCAACGACCCGGTCACCGGCCAGGGTTCCAACTCCGCCTCCAAGTGCGCTGACGCGTACCTGAAGTCGATCACCGAGCACGGCGACCAGCCCTTTGACGCGGACTGGATGCAGTCCACGTTCGACCGCTACTGGGACACCGCGCAGCACGTCGTGAAGTGGACGAACGCCATGCTCGGCGTACCGCCGGAGCATGTGCTGAACCTGATCGGCGCCGCCGGTCAGCTGCAGCCGGTCGCCGACCGGTTCGCCAACGGGTTCAACAACCCGGCGGACTTCGACAACTTCTTCTTCGACCCGGAGAAGACGAACGCGTACCTCGCCTCGGTCTCTGCCGCCGTGTAAGCGTCTGACCCGCATAGCAGTGGTCAGCGTTGGTGAACGTCGGGGATGGTGGGCCGCCCTCGGACGGCCCACAGACGGCCCGGTCGTCGCCGTGGCGTCCTGCCTTCCACCGACTGACGAGCCAACGCGCTGCGACCTTCGAGCCCTGTGATCGCTACCGGGTTGTGGGGTGTCCTACCGGGGACCTCATCACCCGGTAGCGATCGCGGGCCGGGCGCCTACGGCGGGAGCTCCCAGATGCTCGTGGGCGCCTGCGGGACACAGGTACTCGCGGACCGGCCGCTGATACACCCGCCGCGCACTGAGCGGTCGCCCGTACGCTTCCCGCCGTAGACTTGTCAGGGAGCTTGAGCCTTGCCAGACGTCCAGTTCAGGCGGGCCCCGCGAGATTGATCCCGCCAAGGGCGGCGGGATGGGAGTTTCCCACGGCTCCAGCCATTGCAGGCTCTCTCCCATGAGCGGAAGCCCCTGCCTCGCTTTGCGAGCGGTGGAATCCCCTCAGGAAGGACGTGGGCCATATGAGCCACCTTGTGAGCCAGGTGCCCATCAGTGACATCACACTAGCCGCTTCGGCTGTGCGCTGGATTTTCCCCCTCGGTATAGCAGTGGGCGTAGTCGCTGTTCTGCTGGGCCTCCTCTGGTGGGACGCGCGCCGTCGGTCTCGGGCACGACAGCCGGGACCACAGGCCGAACCTTCCTCGCGAAGCAGCGAAAACTTGAGGGCTGCAGATGATTTCGGGGAAGGTCTCAGCCCCTATGAGATCAACCGGCCCTCTTCGCCAAGGGACGTACCCAAGGATGACCACGGTGGGGCTTTTGGCAGTGGAAGACCCGGCGGCTGACGGGTCGGCGACATCGGCGGCACGTGCCGAGATCACCGCGCGGTCGAGATCTACTGTCGATACACGCCCCTGGGGCGCACAGCTACTGGTTACTCGTCGCCCGGCTCGGACGAGGAGTCGTACCCCGCGTCCGAGCCGTCGGACGTGTCCCGGGCCGGCTCCGGGAGGCTGTACGTACTCAGCGACGGGCTCTCCGGATCCGGACGCACGGCGCCCAGCAGCGGATTCGACGCCACCGGCGAGATCTTCACCTGCGATCCGGGCCGGGGCGCCTGCACCACCAGGCCGTTGCCGACGTACAGGGCCACGTGCGTGGCCTTCGGGAAGTAGATCACGAGGTCACCCGGGCGCAGCGCGTTCAGCGGTACCTTCCGCAGCTGCTTCCACTGCTCCTGCGAGGTCCGCGGAATCGCGTGCCCCGCGTTCGCCCAGGCCTGCGAGGTGAGCCCGGAGCAGTCGAACGACCCCGGGCCCTCCGCGCCCCACACATACGGCTTGCCGAGCTGCCTGACCGCGTACTTCACCGCCTCGTCGCCCTCCTGGGACGGCGGCCGGGCCAAGGACAGGGCGCCCGAGGTGACCAATGTGTCCTGGGCCTTGTCCGTGGTCTGCTGCTCCAGCTGGGACACCTGGGCGATCTGCTCGGCGGAGAGCTTGGCCAGCAGCGCCTCCACCTTCCTCAGCCGCGACTGCGCGGTGTCGCGCTGCTTCTTCTGCCGCGCGGCCAGCACCCGCTGCTTCTCGAGCGCCTTGCGGGACGCGGAGGCCAGCCCGTCGGCGCGCTTCTCGGCGCCGGTGAGCCGCTTCACGGTCGCGGCCCGGCCGGCCGCCACCCTCTGAATGACGTGTTCCTGGTCCAGGGCGTGTTCGGGATCGCGGGACAGCATCAGCTGGACGTACGGGGAAAAGTCGGACTGCCCCTGGTACTGCTCCCGGGCCAGCCGCCCCGCGTCGTTGCGGCTGCGGCCCAGCGCGGTCCGCGCCACGGCGAGAGCGGTGTCCAGCTTCTTCGCATCCGCCTTCCGCTTCTTCAGCTTCGCCGTGGTTCCGTTGTACGCCTCGCTGGCCTCCTCGGCCTGCTGGTACAGCTTTCCGAGCTCGGTCAGCAGCTCGGCGACGCTCTTCGTGGCGCGTGGCATGCCGGAGGGGGCGGCGGGGCCGGGACTGCTCGGGTCCGCGTGGGCGGCGACGGCGGGCGAGGCCGTGACCACCGCGGTGAGTGCCGCCGCGCAGACGGTGCGCAGAACCCTGGACGACACGGGATCACCTCCGATGACGGGGCGATCGCGGGACCACCCCATGAGTGAGCGCAACGCGTCCATACGGTCACTCACGGGCGGGTGACACAAGAACCGTGCGGCGTGGCGGCACCCGGATTCGCCCGGACGGCGGGACGACCCTCAAGGGGCCTGGCGGATCACGGCCAGGGCCCTGATCCGCCGGACACCTCCGAGGTCACGTCACCGGGAACGCGTAGAACATCCGTTCCCGCTGGACGACGGCGGACTTCTTGAAGGCCAGCACCCGGTACGGGGCGGTGACCGTGGCGCCCTTCGGGTCCTGCACCCCGATGTCCTGGAACTTCCACAGCCGCCGGCCGTCCGCCGCGGCGAACGCGGTGACCTGTGCGGCCCCGGCCGCAAGCACGGTTCTGCCGCTGGAACTCACGGTGACGACCGGCGCCCATCCGCCGGGCACCGCCTCGGTGGACCGCCGCCAGCGCAGCTTTCCGGACTCCCGCTCGACCGCACCCACCTCCTGGTTGCGGCTGGTGGTGTGCAGCAGGTTCCCGGCCGGGACCGGTGTTCCGAACGCGGACCCGGGCGTGCCGTTCAGCGTCCACTCCGGCTTGCCCGCGGGCATCTCGAACGACTGGAGGGCGTCGCCCACCGCCGCGTACAGCAGTCCCCGGTCATCCCCGACGGCTGCCCCGTCCGGACCGACCGTGCCGAACGACTTGGTCCACAGCAGTTTCCCGCTCCTGCGGTCGAACCCACGGAAGACGGCCTTGCCCTTGGCGGCCTTGACGTCGCCAGGGGTGAGCGTCGAGCTCTTCTGGCGTACGACGATGTCGTCGGGGCGGACGGCGATCAGCTGGTAGGCGGGGGTCGTCGATTCCCGGCCGGTGGGTACGGGGGTCCGCCACAGCTCCTTGCGCTGCACGATGTCGTAGGCGAACAGGAACGACGTGACGACCTGCGTGTCCTTCCCGGGCTTCTTGCCCTTCTTCGGCTTCTTGGCCCTCACGGTGACCTTGTGCGAGCCGGTGAACCAGATCGCCGGACCGGACTGGCCGATGACGTCGGACACCGTCAGGAACGGTGCACCCTCGAACTGGTTCTCGTACGCCACCCGGTGCGCGACCGTTCCGTCCTTCGGCGACAGCCAGAGGAACTCGGACGGCCCGGCGACGAAGCAGAACGCGTCACCGGCAGCCAAAACCGCCTGCCCCTTCGCCGCGTCCGGGCACTCCCAGAGGCGGTGGCCGGTCCGCAGATCGACGGCGGAGGCCTGTGTCTCGCCGGTCAGTACGAGCAGCCGGTCGCGCCAGAGCGCGGCGGTGAGCGGCGCGGGTTCGGCCGCGGGGTGGCTGTACACCCAAAGCGGCTGCGGCGGCAGCCCGGCCACGGTGGGACCGCTGGGGGACGGGGCGGGCTTGCCGTCGTCCGGGGCGTCGGAGCCGTCGCTCCCGAGGGCGAGCACACCCCCACCGCCGACGATCAGCCCGGCCGCGCCGGCGGCCGCACCGAAGAGCAGGGTGCGGCGGTCGAGCGCGGCGGAGGGGGACGAGGAGGAGGGGGCGGGTGGGGGCGTGGGCGTCACGGGCGGCGGGGGCGAGGCGGGAGCCGCCGGGGCCGGGTGGGGGCGTGGCACGAGCGGCGCGACGGGTGGGAGGACGGCGGGCAGCCGGTCCGGGGGACCGGTCCGTTCACGCGGGATGGACAACTGGGTGGTCGGCCGGTCGGGCTCCGGGGCGCGGGGGCTGCCGACACTTCCGATCCGGGTGGTCCGGGCGTCTTCTCCGAGGCCGCCGTCGCCGGGCGCGTCGGTGGCGGGGCTGTCAGGTGTGGCGTCGGCCGGTTCGGTGAGAGACCCGTGCGGGGCTGTGCCGACGGGGCTGTCCGCCGGCTCGCCGGCCGCGCCTGCGGACACCGCCTCCCTGACGCGGGACTCCTGTTCCGCAAGCGTCTTCGACAACTGCTCCGGCAGCCAGCCGCCCCTCGCGAGGCCCGCCGCGCCTTCCAGTGCCAGTTCCGCCGCCACCGTCCCGGAGCTCGGCCGCTCGGCCGGGTCCTTGGCCAGGCAGCGCGCGATCAGCCCGCGCAAGTCCTCCGGGACCGCGCTCAGTTCCGGCTCCGCATGCGCGATCCGCTCGGCTGCCTCCGCCGCCGGGCCGTCCGCGAGCGGGGTCGTGCCGGTGGCCGCGTACGCCAGCAGCAGGCCGAGCACGAAGAGGTCGGAGGCCGGTCCCGCCGTCTCGCCCTCGACCTGCTCCGGGGTGAGATATCCGAGCCGTACGGAGAGCTGCCCGCCCGCTCTGGCCTCGGCATCGGCCGCCGCGCCCAGCGGGCCGAAGGCGGTGAGCCGCGGTCCGTCCCCGGCCAGCAGCACGGTCCTCGGGGCGAGCCCCTCCAGTACGGCCCCGGTGGCGTGTACCCGGGAAAGCGTCTCGGCGATGCCGGCGCCCAGTATCCGCACGGCACGCTCGGGGAGGGGCCCCGCTGCGTCGATCGCCTCGGCGAGCGTCAGCGCCGGTACGTACGCCACGGCCGTCCACAGCTCCCCGTCGTCCGTACGGGTGGCGAGCTGCGGCTGGACCCAGCCACCCGCCAGCCGGTCCGCGGTGCGCGCCTCCGCCTCGAAGTGGCGGCGGAAGGCGGGCAGTGCGGCAAGCTCGGGCCGGGCCGCGGTGATCACGACGGTCTGGTCCGCGGCGCTGTCCGTGGTGTCGGCAGCGCTCGCGTCGTGCGCGAGGTACTGGACAGCGCTCGCCGTCTCGCGGAACCGCGCCAGCACGGTGTACGGACCGAGGCGGCGTGGATCGTCCTGACGCAGCGCCTCCATGGCGCACCCCCTTGTGACCGTTCTCGTGACCATGGATCCGTCGATCCTAGAGGGTCCATCAATCAAGAGGCGGCCGACGCACCCCGCCCGGACCAGCGGGTCAGCTCGGTTTCGACCAGGGCCACTTGAGAGTGTGGCGCTCGCGGCCCTCGGGGGCGTACTCGTACACCCAGCCGCGCTGCACACCCAGCCGCTTGGAGTATCCGGCCGGGACCCGTCGGTACGCGTACACGGTGGCCGGTCCGCCATCGGCATCCGGCACCGGGACCTCGTACCACTTGGGCGGGTGGCCGGTCGAGCCGACGAGGACGGGGAGGACCCGCCCGTCCAGCGGGCCGCCCCGGAAGGTGGTGTTCTCGCTTCTCACGACCCCAGTCTGACCCAGGGCGTGTTCCGGGGCTCACGGGGACCAGCCGGGCCGCCGGCTTCCCGGCCGGACCGGAGGAGGTCTCCAGCGGCAGCAGTGCCGCCACCGCGGATGCCGTCTCCTCGTCCCCCGCCGCGGTGGCCGCGAGCAGGGCGATCAACTGTGCCCGGTCGATCAGGGACGGACAGGCCGCGGCTCCCGGCCATGATCCGCCGGGCAGTCCCTGCGCCGGTCGGTCTCAGGCCAGCAGACCCGAGCTCTTCCACAGCCTGCGCCCCACCCCGTTCAACACGCCGATGTCGTCGAGGAAGTCCGTCAGCCGCTTCGCACCCGACTGCATGACCTCCGCCCGGTGGCCGCTCGCCTTCACCTGGGCGACGGCCTCGCGGCGGTCCAGGCCGACGTTCTCGTACACCTGCGGGTTGATGAAGCAGACAGAGAAGACGCGCGCCGCCTCCCCGCAGCTCAGCCGGGTGAGCTCGCGCTCCCAGCGGGGTGACGTGACCATCTGGCGGCGCAGCTCCTCGCGGGCGTAGCGCACGTGCCGTGCTTCCTCGACCACATGAATCCGGGTCACGCCGCGCACCAGCGTCTGGACGCGCTCGTCCGGGAACGTCAGGCGCTGCATCCAGTCGAGGATCTCCTCGCCGAGCAGGGTCGCGGCGAACGAACCGGGCGTCGTGGACACGGTCTTCAGAACCCGCGCCAGGTTGTGGTAGACGCGCGGCACGGGATAGCTGGGCGCCCGCCCCCACTGGATCATGCGGCCGAACATCATCGAGTGCCGGCACTCGTCGGCTATCTCGGTCAGCGCGTAACGGACATGATTGCTGGTCACCGGCTTGTCGTAGATGTGCCGGACCAGCAGTTGCATCAGGATGATCTCGAACCAGATGCCGAGCGAGGCCAGCGACGCCGCCTCGTGCCGGGCCAGGTCCATCCGCTGCTCCTCCGACATCCTCCGCCACAACGGGGTGTCGTAGAGGGAGACGAGCTCGGGCGGCCAGAACCACTTGCCGTCCTCGACCGCCGCATCCCAGTCGAGCTCGGTGTCCGGATCGAAGGAGTGCTTGGCCGAGGACTCCAGGAGGCGCCCGGCGATCTGCTCGCGGTCCCGTAGCGGGCCGAGTGCGTCGCGGAGCACCCGCACGTCGCGTCCGGTCACTGTCGTCATGGCTGAGGGCACCTCACACGTGGGTTACCGAGGGTCACTCCTTATAAGACTGCTTGTCAGTAAGGTAGTCAATCCCTGGCGCACGACTTGTTGACCCGGTGTCCAGCAACGTGTGAACCTGCCAACTGACGTAACCGCAGCGGAACTTGTCCGAGCATGCGAGGCGAAGGAGCCGTCCGTGTCGACGCACGACCTCTACACCACCGCCCCCGACACGCCCCTCTGGCAGGTGCCCGCCTCCGGCGCGGCCCGCTTCAACTGGGATTACGACGACGGCCGTGAACGCCTTCTCGCCCTCTACCAGATGGGCAAGGACAAGCAGTGGGACGGCAACAAGCGCATCGACTGGTCCCTGGAGGTCGACCCCGCCGACCCGCTGGGCACCCCCGACGAGGCCCTCACGCTGTACGGCACCCCGCACTGGGCCAAGATGACCGAGAAGGACCGGGGTGAGCTGCGCAAGCACTACACCTCGTGGCAGTTCAGCCAGTTCCTCCACGGTGAACAGGGTGCGATGGTCTGTGCCGCCCGGATCGTGGAGTCGGTCCCCGACCTGGACGCGAAGTTCTACTCGGCGACCCAGACCATGGACGAGGCCCGGCACGCGGAGATATACGGCCGGTTCCTGCACGAGAAGGTGCAGATGCTCTACCCGATCAACGACAGCCTCCAGGGACTGCTCGGCGACACCCTGCGCGACTCCCGCTGGGACATGCCCTACCTGGGCATGCAGGTCCTGATCGAGGGCCTGGCGCTGGCCGCGTTCGGCATGATCCGCGACACCACGACCAAGCCGCTGCCCAAGCAGATCCTCGCCTACGTCATGCAGGACGAGGCCCGGCACGTCGCCTTCGGCCGGATGGCGCTGCGCGACTACTACAAGCAGCTGAGCGACGCCGAACTGCGCGAGCGCGAGGAGTTCGTCATCGAGGGCTGCTACCTGATGCGCGACCGCCTCAGCGGCGTCGAGGTGCTGGAGAACTTCGGCATAGGCACGCAGGAGGCCAAGGAGCTCTCCGAGCACTCGGAGTTCCTGCAGCTCTTCCGCAAGCTGCTGTTCAGCCGGATCGTCCCGTGCGTCAAGGACATCGGTCTGTGGGGCGAGCGGCTGCAGAAGGCGTACGTCGACATGGGCGTCTTCGAACTCGGCGACTCCAGCCTCGACCTGCTCATGGCCCAGGACGAGGAGATAGCCGAGCAGCTGGACCGGGACCGGTTCGCGGCGGAGGAGCAGGCGCGGGTCGCGGAGGTCGAGGAGGCGATAGCGGAGGGCGCCGCCTAGGGCGCGTATTTGGTTGTGATCAATAGGTGGTCCGGGTGAGGTGCTCGAGCCAGATAAGGTGCCCCCGAAGTCAGGCATGAGGGGGGCGCGTTGGAACGACGGAAGCTAATCGGGATAGGGGCGGGGCTGGCGGTCTTACCCGCCTGGTGGGCCCTGCGTCAGGTGGCGAACGGGGCCAAGGGGGACTGGCGCACCGACACCGCACCGCTGGAGCGGGCGTTCCCGCTGCTGGGCCCGCTCGCCGACGCCAAGTGGGTGAGCAGCCGGGGCAACGACCGGGGCGTACCGTCGCCGGAGCTGGTGATCTCGGGCTTCGCCCTGTTGACGCCGGGGAAATTTGCCGAGCTGACGGCGTCCCACGCCTTCGTCTCCGAGGGGCCGGCCGATGACTTCTCCTCGTGGATCGAGAAGCTGCTCAAGGGCGAGGGGCCGGAGAACCCGCAGTGGGTCCGGTCGCACGAGCTCGACCGCGACGGCAGCGGCTACTCCACCAACCTGTGGTTCGACCGTCGCAGCGACACCGTTCGCTTCTGGGCACTCAACCCGTACGGCTAGGCGCGTATCGGGTGCGATCAGTTTGTGGCTTTCGCCCTCACGGTCGTGGCCTGATCCGGTAGATCATGGTGTGTGACGCGAATACAACGTCCTGCCCACCTCATAGTCGCCCGGCGGTTCAGAAGCGATTGCGTAGAGTGGCGACCCAGTAACCGTGGCGAATCATCTCCACTTCGTCGGTCTTGTCGACCACGAACCGCATAGAGCGGCCCTCGGCGATCGAGTCAAAGGGGGCATCTGTCCTCTCGACAGTTCGGTTCAGAACGTGTACGCCTTCCTTCCCACCGTGTCCGGCTCCAGGCGGGGGCGGACAGCGGACCCCTGACTCGACGCCGAGCTCGCGCGGATCGAGTACGCGACCAACGAACGGCCCGACCGCGCCTTCGCCTTCGATCAGTTGGCGAGCGGGGAAAACGGCTTGACCTGGCGGGGTTGACACGCCCCCTGCCTGATCCGTAAGGTCCTTCGAGTTGTCATGGAGCCGAAACGGTTCTGTGGCAGCCGATCCCGCCGCGAACGCGGCAACCAAACTCTGCACGATCTCCCGTCCGGGATGATTTCAGCATGCCGGAATTCATTTCGAAGGTTCGATTATGAATGGCCGGGAAAAACCGCTAAAGTTTGGGACGTCGGAACGGCTCAACAGTCGGGAAGGCGAAACCCGCTGACTGGGAATCAGGCACGAAAGAGTCTGATAGAGTCGGAAACGCAAGACCGAAGGGAAAGCCCGGAGGAAAGCCTGAGAGGGTGAGTACAAAGGAAGCGTCCGTTCCTTGAGAACTCAACAGCGTGCCAAAAGTCAACG